>JAAELB010000230.1 GCA_024227155.1 Desulfobulbaceae bacterium | reverse complement strand
TAAACTCGCTTGAAATAACTGAAAAACAGCAGGGAAAGAGTGAGTCATAGCAGGTTAAATCGCCAAAATAGTAAAGAAGAAGTCATTCAATACTGTCATTGGCGCAGCAAAAACTGCATCACCGTAATACAATCCCATTTATATAGACTGTGCCAGCCGTCCCGGCTCAGTCCAACAGACATTTATATCCCATGCTTTGCATGGGGTGTGAATGCTTAGATGTTATGGGGCTAGAGGAAATTCCTTCGCATTCAAATGGGGCAGCAAGATGCCTGAAACACTAAGAGTATTGATTACACGGTTTTTGTGTGGCGCTATGGCTGCGGCATTATTACCCATCCTGCCGACCTACGCTTATGCAGGAATTACAATTAAGTTTTACGTAGAAGTAGATACACAAGCGAAAGATGCTGGTGATTTCCCAGCGAAAGTAAAATCACCAAACTCATACGTTCTGCTTGAGGATAGCTATTTACATTTCAAAGGCGATGAAGAAGGGATTTATGACTTCGAGAAGAAGGCCATATATTCGATAAACAGAGAAAAGGGTATCTACTCGGAGATGTCTCTCTTCGCGAATGTGGGGTTTCGCGATTATGAGCTGCGCAACAGACGATTTATGAGTGGGGCCTTGGAGCACGCTGGAGTAGAAGATAATCAGATGTCATTAATATTCAGTGAGCATGAACTTTCCGTTCAGGCGAAAGAATCCAAATCTGACATCTTGCGGGAAGAACGTAATGGTGGAATCCTTTTCAAAGGTGAGGGGAAGGAGATATTGAGAGTCGGTGGCCCGATAATCGAACTCGAAGGAAAATATAGAAAACAATTCATTCGCTTCTTTCGACACCGATACGGCGGCCACCCTTCTTTGATTGATCAACTGACACCTTCATCGGGAATCTACTCGAATATAACTATATGGCAACGAAATGTAGGCGAAAAGAAGACCCATTTACATTTTATATCTGTAGAAGAAACTCAAACAAACAGCTATTCGTTGGAGGGCTTGAAACCCTTTGCAGAGACTAATGACAGGCTATTGGCACTGGTCGAGCGTGTTGCAGGTACCACAGAATCGAACCGTAAAAAAGTGGAGGCGGAGATTCTTCTGAATGCTAGGCAGCTAATCGACAAAAAAGATTTGGTTGGAGCTATGTTAGCGTATTTGGAGTACACGCTTGTAAGTGGCGCTCAAGATCTTCCTTGGACGGAGAAGGATAGGCAACTACTTCTTAATTCAAATGAAGTACAGGAAATGTTAGCAGCTACTCAAAATCCAACCAGTCGAGAGGAAGCCGTCTCCCAAATCGCCTCAATGGAAGACATCAGGAAGAAGCAAACGGAAGGAAGTCATATATTGAAAATATTTGAATCAAATACACGGGCTTCCCTTGGAGAGCACAATGTTGCACGGGAACTAATGATGGGCGCGTTAGAAGCGAATCCATATATAGCTGGCGCATGGAAGGATCTTGGCGGTTTTTATTTTCAAAGTTATGAGCCATACGAGGCTTGGATTTGTTGGGATACAGGGCGAAGAATCAATCCAGATCACCCGCTCTTGAAGGATATAAATAGTTTTGAGGAACGACTACAAGCCCAACATCCAGGCTTTTTTTAGCATCTACTTGTTGTATATATAGAGATGAAATCGCCCCATAACAATGCGCCCAAACCGACAGCATTATAAAGGAAGCATTATAAAAAGCATTATAATCATTATAATGGACACCCAGTGCGCCGAGCTAAATCGGCAGAAGATTAAAGGTGAAAGTCCTTTATCAGGTAAGGCCTAGCCAGCCGCCTGAACCCCAAGTCATGGGCGGTTGTCAGTACTGGCAATG
>JAAELB010000229.1 GCA_024227155.1 Desulfobulbaceae bacterium | reverse complement strand
TCGAAGACGGCCGCCGTGTCACACGCGTTCTGTTGCTCGGGCGTGGCGATCTCCCCCCGCTGGTTGGTGAAATCCTTTTCGTTTCCTACTCTGTCTATTAATGCTTGGGCACTCTCGATGGACATCTGTCTTCTCCTCTGTTTAAGGTAACGGGGTCGCACCCGGCGGTTTATAACCCCCGAGAGCCTACCGGTCACGTCAGCCTCTGCGTGCCTCCGCTGGATGACCGCCGGGGTACGGCTATTTCTCAATGTACTTAGAATGCAAAACTTAATAGAATCGAACATGAATTCCCGCCGGCCAATAACTCCAATTCCTCATCAGTCAACTGCATCTTTTCTTGAACGTTCTTCAACTCCTCCTTCGTAAAGTCGAAGCCGGCCGCCGTGACAAACGCCATCCGTTCCTCGGCAGTACCGATCTCCCCCACCTCCTTCCTGAAATCCTCGTCATTCAATACTCTTTCCATAAACGCCTTGGCACTCTCGATGGACATCTGTCTTCTCCTCTGTTGAAGGTAACTGGTTCGCACCTGGGTGACTGCCGGGGTACGGCTATTTCTCAATGAACAACCTGCATCCTCTATGGGCCAAGCGTCTCCATCGATGAGCAATCAAACGGCATGCCGCCGGATAATGTCTCCAAATCCTCATCGGTCAACTCC
>JAAELB010000228.1 GCA_024227155.1 Desulfobulbaceae bacterium | reverse complement strand
TGCTGTCAGCGCGGTCCCCTCCGCACCTCAACCAGCCCCCAGTGCTGTTAGCGCTGGGGGTGTCCCCTCCGCACCTCAACCAGCCCCCAGTGCTGTTAGCGCTGGGGGTATGGGGGAGATTGTGGACTTGGATGCCGATAGAGATGCAGTAGTGGTGGACATGGCAGGAGCAAACGTGGACAAGAGAGTAGTTATTATTGACCCAAATAAAGTTTCAAAAAATTATCCTACTGTTGATCATGTTTCTCTGCAATTTTCCGACCCCTATGACTTGGCCTATTCTATCAATCCTTCCCCTATTAAGTGGCATAGGTTTGTCCCCTGGCTTCATGATTATGACTCGTCTAAATTCCATGAATTGGCCGAAATGATTTGTTATGGGGTGTCTATACCCTCAGCCAAAGTTTTTGACCCTCATGCCCCTGTTCCCCCTAACCAAAAATCAACTCAGGTGTATGCTGATCAAGTCCAAATAATGATTTGTGAGGAACTCCTGGCTAATAGAATTGCGGGCCCGTTTACTAAGCCACCTTATGGGCTGATAGTTTCCCCTCTAGGGGCAGTCCCAAAAAAGGATTCCCACAAGATACGTATAATTCATAACCTGTCTTATCCTTATTCGGACTCGGTAAATTCTCACATTCCACGGGAATATTGCCAAGTGGAGTATGAATTGATCGAGGTGTGTGTTAGTTTGGTGGCTACAATTGGTAGGGGCTGTCT
>JAAELB010000227.1 GCA_024227155.1 Desulfobulbaceae bacterium | reverse complement strand
TAAGCCAAGTCAATGAAACGTGCAAAAGGATGGCACTCTAACGGACAGACACCAGTTGTTACTCTCTTACTCTACCTCCAGTTCCCTATAAAGAGCGAGAATTCCTGACCTGGCCACTTTTTTAATTCCGTATGGCCGAAGTTGGTCTATCAGCGCATTTATCTCTTCTTCGGCCCCGGTTATTTCAAATATTAAGGAATCCTCAGCTTCACTAATTGTCTTGGCACCGGAGTCTGCGACAAGATCGATAAGTTCTTTTTGACGCTCCGGTGTTGCCACAACACTGATCAGAGCCATTTCCCGTTTCACCGCTTTTTCATCCAGTGTCATGTCACGTAGTTTGACAACATCAATAAGACGATTCAACTGTGCCTGAATTTCGATAAAGGTCTCGGGTGTTGCTTTTGTCTTTATCGTTATCCTTGAGATCTCAGGATCATGGGTAGGGGCTCCGCAGATGGATTCCATATTATACCCTCTCCCCGAAAACAACCCGGTGACTCGAGATGTTACACTTGGTTTGTTTGACACCAGCATCGTGATAATATAGATCTGCTCTTCCATCGTTGGCTCCTAAATCAGTTTATATTGGGTTAAGAATAACATGGCAATGTACTTTGCTTCGACCTTCTGCTTAACGTTTCACTGTCGAGACTGTCATGGCTATTTATGATCCCGTTGATTTAATGCCTTTTCGCCCAATCTCTTCGTTAAACAAAAATGCTATTAAATCAACAGACTCATTTATAGCCTGTAAAAATCTATTTTAATAGTCTGGTTTTAATGGTCCAGTGATTTCTTCAATTTAATGAAGGTATTAAGTTTGTCCCGCCAGGCCGACTATGATTCATCTGAACTTTGCGCCATTTCAGTTAACCGCTCAAGTTCTTGAAAATCAGACGAGACCTGTTTTTGAATCTCCTCAACCTGCGATGTGCTCAAGTGTTTAAAGCGGCCCTGTTTCTTCAGGTACTCTTCAACCGGGGGAGCATTTTTCTTATGCTTAGCCAATTTATAGTCGCCGTTTACCACTTCGTAGAGTGGAAATGCCCTGGTATCCACCGCCAGCTTTGATATTTGCACTGCATAGCGCGTATCCATCTTCCAGCCTGTTGGACAGGGTGATAAAATATGCAGGTATGCGGGACCTGGTGTACCGGCTGCTCGCCTGGCCTTGTTCATCAGATCAAACGGGTATCCGGGGCAAGCGGTGGCAACATAGGGAATATTGTGGGAGGCTGCAATTTTGGCCATATCCTTTTTACCACCCTGCTTGCCATTCCCGTCGGCATCAAGTGGCGTAGTTGTTGTCCATGCTCCATGTGGGGTTGAAGAGGAGCGCTGCACCCCGGTGTTCATATACGCTTCATTATCAGTACAAACATAAACAAAATCATGACCTCGCTCCAAGGCACCGGAAAGTGCCTGAAAACCGATATCCGCTGTCGCTCCATCGCCACCAATGACAACAATTTTCACGTCTTCTTCAGCTATGCGCTTTTTCCGTGCAAGGGCCTTTCGCGCGGCAATCACACCAGATGCAACCGCCGAAGCATTCTCAAAAGCAACGTGGAGCCAGGGAACATTCCAGGAGGTTTGCGGAAAAGGTGTTGTGACAACTTCCATGCATCCAGTGGCTGAAACCACAATCACATTCTCTCCTAGTGCCTTTAAAACCAGGCGAAGGGCTAATATTTCGGCACATCCCTGACAGGCACGGTGGCCGCTTGCCAGAGGCTCAAAGTCCGGAGTATTTTTTGCTGTAATTTTTGATTCTTTAAGCATCATGTTCATTTGATCCTCGCATCATAGAGATGGTATTTTTCCGGCACATACATATTTGCTTTAATATCAGAAACAAGTTGCTTAAAGGTCTTTCTCGATATCTGGCGTCCCCCAAGCCCCATAACAAAGTCATGTATATCAGGATGTTCACTCCCGGTGCTATAGGCGGAACGAACCTCAAGCCCCACTGGTCCGGCCTGGCTGCCAGGTGATAACATACGATCAATGACGGCAATGGTTTTTGCGTTGCCAATGGCTTTTTTCAACTCTTCTTCGGGGAATGGACGCCACAGACGGATGTTAACCAAACCAACTTTTTCTCCTTCTTTACGCATACTTTCCACTGCGCTGCGAGCGGTTTCACTAATGGCTCCCATGGTGACAAATACTATATCCGCATCCTCGGTAAAAAGGCCGTCAACTGCAGAGTAGCGCTGGCCGAATTTGTCCCCATACTCCTGCCACACTTCCTGCCAAATCTCTGCAGAGTGTTGCAGAGCAACATCCTGAGCCATTTTGACCTCGGTATACACATTTTGAGCACCAAAGGTCCCCACACTACGTGGAGCTTTTGGATCCAACATTCGTACCGGATTCATCGGAGGTAAAAAGCTGTTAACCTCATCCCGATCTAGCATTTCAATCGCCTCAATCATATGGGAAACAATAAAACCATCCATATTGACCATTATCGGCAGCTGTACCTGGTGATTTTCCGACACCTTGAAGGCCTGTAGTATGAGATCGAAAACCTCCTGGCCATTTTGGGCAAACACCTGCCCCCAGCCTGTGTCTCTTTGGGGCATAATGTCGGAGTGATCGGCCCATATATTGATAGGAGCGGATACTGCTCGATTGGCCACCGCCATAACCATAGGCGCCCTCATGCTTGAGGCGGCAAATAATATTTCATGCATCAGTGCCAGCCCCTGTGAGGCACTGGCGGTAAAGGTACGAGCACCTGCGGCAACGGCACCCATACAGGCACTGATTGCCGAGTGTTCACTCTCAACCGCAAGATATTCAGCATCAAGGGAGCCATCGGCGGTGAGATCAGCGAGATGCTCGACAATATGGGTCTGAGGGGTAATCGGATATGCTGCAATCACATCTACATTTGCAAGCGCCGCAGCCTCTGCAGCCGCTATGGAAACTTCAATACCAACACGCTGGCTCATGACATCTCTCCTCTCATCTCTATAGCGTTTTTAGGACATTCAACGACACAGATAGCGCACCCTTTACAGTAACGACCATCCCAGTTATAGTATCCCTCGTCGTTTTTCGAATAAGCGATATCCGGGCATAGCAGCCAACAGAATCCACATTGGATGCATTTTTCAAAATCGGTGACAGGTTTTCCGGAAGTTCTCCAGTTACCTGTTTCAAACTTTTCACTGCTCCCCGGCTCGGTAATTTCAGCCCCAATTTCAAGGTCTTTATAACTATAGAGAGCGTCAATGGAGTAGGGTTCTTCTTCCACTGTATTGTCAACAGATGCATCCCCAAAGATAGTGGTTTTAGCAAAGGCTTCCTGCATTGCAGCACTGTTTTTAGGAGCCAGCCGGCCAAATCGTTTCTCAATTGGCTGTTCAAGTGAAGAGATATCACACATACCGGTGGCCTTAACGATAGCGCCGATAATCGCAGTATTGGTAATGGGCACCCCAAGTACCTCTAGAGCAATCGCAGAGGCATCGACCCGTGCAAGATTTATAGACTGACCAGTCGCTATCTCCTGCAACCTCGCAGTCATGTTATCCGAGGCATTTATAATGAGTGTACCACCAGCCTTCATCCCCTCAAACACGTTGACCATATCAATCAGACTGGCATCCATTACGACGACTACATCAGGGCTGTCAATGGGTTCGCGCAGATGGAATTTCTCCGTGGACATACGGATGTATGCTGTAACCGGTGCCCCTCGTCTTTCGGGACCGAAAGATGGGAATCCCTGGGCATAATTACCCTCACTGATTGCAGCTTGTGCGAGTAACTCAGCAGCGGTAACACCACCTTGTCCCCCTCGCCCGTGTATTCTGATTTCAATCACAACCTTCCTCCTGATATTATAGCTGTACTATTAGTGCCTTAACAAAATTATTATATAAAGTTCTGATCTATTCGGGTTAGACCATATAAACGATGAACAGTCGGCTCATATTCTGCCCATTCTGTTTGAGCCAGTCCTCTGATTTCATCCATTTGACAAAAACATAAACCATGTAACATAGAATTGATGTTAATGATATGGTCGTAATGATCGTGCATGGTAAAATTATTGCTGAAAGCTATTAATGAGTATCACTTGGCGGAGTAGTTGCAAGTTGGCCTTGTTCTTCAGTGGCTGATTCGTCTGTCCCTCTCTTTTTAAATCCACGTAAACTCCAAATCCCAAGCAACGGCCCCGGCAACAAACACCATGCCAGCCATTTCACATGAACCACCCCAAGCAATAGGGCAACCGCTTCCACACCCAGGGCCGTTGTAGCATAACCAAAGGCATTAATCAGGGTTAGCGCTGAACCAACCACCTCCGGAGGGGCGGCCTGAGCGGACAGAGCAGAGAATTGCGCCGAATCGGCCACAACTGAAAACCCCCAAATAAACCAGAAGGGTAAAACCATCCACAGAGGGGCCAACATCATCAGCGGCGAAAGAAGACAGCATCCACCGGAAATAATCAACATTTTCTCAGCCACAGCCCTGCTACCGAAACGCCGTGACCAGACACCGGCAACCACACAACCAAAAGAACCGCTGGCGATAATCATAGAGGTACAAAAAGCAGGATTTAAAGCCGCGTTGTGTAGCTGATTCCAGGCCGCGAGCCACATTGGAGCGATTGCCCATACGGCGTAGAGTTCCCAACAATGCCCCAGATAACCACCAACAGCGGCCCGTAAAGGTCTGCATTTGACAATTTCTACCAGTGCCCGCAGATTAAACGGTGCCCCTTTGAACAGGGCCGGTCCGTCCGGTACCCAGATGAGGATCAGGGAGCCACCCAGCAACGCTGCCCCACCGACCATTGCCATCACTTGCCGCCAGGAGACGTCTGGCAAACTGGACAAAAGATGTGGCGTTGCAGTTCCCAGAACCAGCGCGCCGATGAAATAACCAAGAGCACGCCCCAACCCTTGTGGATACCAGCCTGCGGCAATTTTCATACCTACGGGATAGACTCCGGCAAGCATCATACCACTAAAAAAACGTAACCAGAGCACCTGGTCCAGGCTCTGGGCAAACGCAGCGATCAGCAGACTGCTCAAACCACAGAGAGTAGAACAGATACTGAATAATATACGTGGTGAAATCCTATCCGATACCGCCAGGGCTGCAAACAACAGAGCACCTGCTATAAAACCCCACTGTACAGAATTTGTCAGGGGCGCCAGCGCCTGCCCACTTATCCCCCACTGCTGCTGTAGTGATGGTAAAATCGCATTGCCGGCAAACCAGGTCGAAGTACCAAGAAACTGACTAAGGATGATTAGCGGCAGAATATGTCTGGGCCGTGCAAACATTTTCAATTAATAAACCTTAGTTTTTCTTACGAAAACTCAGACCATGCTCAATCCGCTCCAACACCTTGTCTTTTTCTGCAGGGAATTGGTATCCTTCGTATTCATGACTAAAAACCAAATCGCCTTTTGGGGTACGCCAGTGGTTACCCATATGGTCAAAACAGACCTTTGAGGTGACCTCCAGGGCTGACACCATTGCTTTGAGTTCCAAAAGCTGCTCTCTAGGGGTGAGTAGAGTAACTGAACCTGCCTGGATCTGATCATTCATCGGGGTATCGGGAATAGGCCTAAAGGGGCGGGAGCGGATATAGTGGGGATTAACCTCATTGAGAACCCGGGCAGTATTCAGGGCATGCTGCTCAGACATCTCTTTTCCACCCAACCCCGGCATCCAATACTCTGAAACCTGAAACCCTGCCGCCATTGCTTTTTGACCACCCGCTATATGGCCAGCACCACTTACTCCTTTTTTAATCTGTTTGAGCAGCTCGTCATCCCCGGTTTCCAGGCCCAGATGGACCCTGTCCAACCCTGCTGTTCTGATTGCTTTCAAATCTTCCGGTGACCTTTGACCAATGGTTTTTGCCCGGGCATAGGTTGTAATCCTGTTGATTGAGGGAAAGGTGGTTTTCAAATGAGTCAAGGCCTGAATCAGGTCCCGGGGTGGCATAATCAAAGAGTTGCCATCCTGGATAAAGGCGGTTTTTCCTCCTGAAAGTACCCATTGGATCAGCATGTCGACCCCATGATGATAGCTTAGATCAGGGATCCGTCCAATCAGGGCCAGAATAACCTCCCGACTAATCTGGCCTTTTCGCCCCTGACGGATGGACTCTGATTGCAGGTCATTGACCAGAGCAGCCATGGCATCGATGTCTGATTTAATCTCTTCCAGGGGACGAAGCTGAAACTTTTCCCTTTTATACATGGCACAGAAGGTACAGTAGTTCCATGGGCAATTGCGGCTGAAACGGACAAGGAGAGAAGCGCTCCCTCCTTCGCTGGGGGGCCGGTAAACACCAGTTTCAAATCGATAATTATTGGTCATTATTGGGTCTCTCTTTTTATTTAACTACACCTAACGCACGTTAATTCCTTGGAAATTATTTTCTCTGTCCGATAATCCCAGCCACCCTATCTCCTTTTACCTGTTTTTTCTATAAATTTCGCCCTCGTTCAACCCCTATGAACTTATTCTTATCCTTCCTTGATTTCTAAGATGCTTTGGATATAAAATAACTATTATGCACTTACCACATAGTGATAAATGCCAATTTACTAATCTGCCCAAATACATATACGCTTACAGGGGTAGATCCATCTCAGAAGAGAGAACACAGCAATGGCAAAGTTTGGTGATTTGAAATTAAGAAATAAGATGTTTTCAGGTAATGCAATTGTTCTGATTTTGGTCATCATTCTTGGTATTGTTACCTTTAACACAACGAGTAAACTGTTGAAAACGGGAGAGACGGTTAACCACACCCATATTGTCATCGAACAGGCCATGGACATTCTCGCTGCTGCCGTGAACATGGAAACCGGAATGAGGGGTTTTCTCCTCGCCGGCCATGAAGATTTCCTCGCGCCCTACACCAACGGATACACAACCTTTAAAAAAGATATAGCCGGGCTGAAAAATACGGTGAGTGACAATCCTGCCCAGGTGACTCTTTTGGGCGAAATTGAACAAAACATCAGTGAGTGGGTGAAAAATGTCACAGAACCAACTATCAAGCTTCGCCGTGACATTGGTGATTCTAAAAACATGGACGATATGGCGGATCTTGTGGGTGAGGCAAAGGGCAAAGTGTATTTTGATAAATTCCGTGGTCAAATCGTTACCTTCATTGAAACTGAAGAAACTCTTCTAGCCAAGCGGGAAAAAGAATCCCAGGAAATGAGTTCCTATGGAACCGACAACGATTCAAGCAAATGGGTGCAACATACTCAAACCGTTATCAAAGATGCTATGAAGATCGAAGCTGCGGCGGTTGACATGGAAACCGGCATGCGTGGCTACCTTCTTGCCGGTAAAGAAAATTTTCTTGATCCATTTAATAATGGCGCAAAATCCTTTGATGAGAGAGTTACAAAGCTTAAAAATACCGTAAGTGACAACCCAGCCCAAGTCAGCTTGTTAAATGCAATTCAGGAAAACATCAATTCTTGGAAAAGAGATGTTATAGAGCCAGCAATTGAGCTTCGCAGAGCAATAGGTGATGCAAAAACCATGAACGATATGGCGGACCTTGTGGGTGAGGCCCGGGGAAAAGTCTATTTTGATAAATTCCGCGATCAGGTCGGAACATTTACAGAAAGAGAACAGTCACTCATGGAGAGTCGCCGACAAACCGCATCCGACACCGCCAGGAATGCCAAAATGATGGTTGTTGCTGGAACAATCACTATCATGGTGATATCGATCCTTGTCTCAATATTTGTCACAGCGGCTATTACAAAACCGGTAAAACAAGCTGTTGATTTTGCCGATTCTCTCGCACAAGGGGATATGACCCAACGCCTCAAAGCCGATACAAAAGACGAAGTTGGAACTCTTTCCTCAGCCCTTAACAAAATTGCGGAAGACCTTGGAAACATGCTGAAACAAGTCCAGACCAGCAGTAATTTTCTGACAGAGTCATCTGGCAGTCTATCCACTGTCTCCACAAGTCTTTCCGAAACCTCTGATGAGACCTCAGGACGTGCTCAAGCTGTTGCCTCTGCATCCGAAGAATTAAGTGTAAACATGAACTCCGTGTCGGCGGCCATGGAACAGTCTTCAACCAACGTCGGCATGGTTGCCACCGCAGCAGAAGAAATGTCAGCGACAGTCAATGAAATCGCCCACAACACCGCAAAAGCTAAATCAATATCCGAAGATGCGGTGGATCAATCACAAAAGGCATCGACAAAAATTACCGATTTAGGTAAAGCAGCGGACAAAATAGGCAGGGTGACTGAGACAATAACTGAAATTTCTGAGCAGACAAACCTTCTCGCCCTTAATGCAACAATTGAAGCAGCACGAGCGGGTGAGGCGGGCAAAGGTTTTGCCGTTGTCGCCAACGAGATTAAAGATCTTGCCAAACAGACAGCCGAGGCCACCGTAGACATTAAAAATCAAATTGATGAGATGCAGGGCACCACAGACGCCACCATTGCAGATATAAAGAACGTATCTGAAATTATCGATCAAATTAACGACGTTATTACCACTGTTGCCACAGCTGTTGAAGAACAATCAACGGCTACTTCTGAAATTTCGGAAAATGTAGCCCAGGCGTCAACAGGAATAGCTGAGGTGAACGAGAATGTATCACAAAGTTCTGTTGCCGTTGAAGGAGTCAACCAGGACATAACTGAAATCAGTAATGGAGCGACTGAAATAAACAACAGTAGCCAGAATGTCAATCAAAATGCCATAGAGCTCTCAAAACTGGCAGAAGAACTCACGAATCTGGTAAGTAGGTTTAAGGTAGCTTAAAATAAATGACGGACTCGTAAAAAGTCATCTATTCCACCATTCCCGCTCAGGCGGGAATGGCAAAGACTTGGCAGACAAATAATTTATCAGACCGAGAAACCACCAAGTTTCGTTTCAAGATACTCAAGAATACCCTCAGTAGCGCCTTCACGTCCTAATCCGCTATCTTTCATCCCTCCAAAAGGAGCAGCAGCTGAGGTTGGGTTGATATCATTTATGCCGATAATACCAAAATTTAGATTTTCAAAGAACCGAAACGCTGTTTTGAGTTCTTTGGTATAAACATACGCGGCAAGTCCGTAATCTGTGTCATTGGCCATGGACAGGACATCATCACTATCATCATATATAATCACAGGTGCAATCGGCCCGAAGGTTTCCTGACGATAGATGAGCATTGAGGGGGTCACGTCTCTGATGATGGTAGGAGCGAAAAAATAACCATTTTCAAGACCGTCCTCCATAAGCCGACAGCCTCCTGCCAATAAACGTGCTCCTTTTTCGACGGCGTCCTGCACCTGATTCTCGTTTTTTTCAAGCTCGCCTTTACTGACAAGTGGTCCTATTTTTACTCCTGGTTCAAAACCGGAACCGGCTTTCAGAGCTTTGACCCGCGCAGTGAGCTCTTGTAAAAACGGTTCAGCGATATCAGAGTGAACAAAAATTCGGTTGGGACTGATACACGCCTGCCCTGTATTGAGGAATTTAACAAGGGTCAACCCCTTCGCTGCATGTACAGGGTCAGCATCGGGGCAGACAATAAACGGTGCGTGACCGCCAAGCTCTAGAGATACGCGCTTTAACCTTTTTCCCGCCTCCTGGGAAAGCATACGACCAACCTCTGTAGAACCTGTAAAGGTCAATTTACGGACCCGGCTGTCAGAGAGAAGCTCTGCACCAACCGGCTCAGGATCGGCTGCGGTCACAAGGTTAGCAACCCCGGGAGGAAAACCGGCCTTTGCAAAGATCTCGAATACAGCCTTGGCACACAGAGGTGTAAATTCTGCAGGTTTTAAAACAATTGTGCATCCCGCAGCCAATGCTGGTGCCACTTTTCTGGTAATCATAGAGATTGGGTAATTCCAGGGGGTGATCGCCCCGACGACTCCGACGGGCTGCTGTATTGCAAAAAACCGCTGATCAGTCCTTGCCGATGGAATGGTTCGTCCATAAATCCTCTTTGCTTCCTCTGCAAACCACAGGAGAAAATCCGCCGCATACTTCACTTCATTTCGAGAAGCAGCCAGTGGCTTGCCCTGCTCTTCAGTCATCACTACTGCCAACGAGTCCTGTTCAGCCATCATAAGCGAATGTGCCCTATACAGAAATTCTGCCCTTTCATATACAGTCAATTTGGACCAGACCGAAAAAGCTTCAGCTGCACTGTCAATAGCCTTTCGAGTATCACTTCTGCTGCCCGAAGCAACCTGCCCAAGGACCTTTCCAGTAGCGGGATTAGTTGATTGAAATACCTCGCCACTGTCAGCGCTAAGCCACTCTCCATGAATAAACATAGTCTGTTTTCCTCTTCTATATTTAGGTGCCAGTTAACCACTTGAGTTCAATGCACTATCATTTTTAACATTACCACACAAATATGCCACCCCTTAATCAGGGAACCAATTAATTGACAGGAACGAATTCAGCTGATAATAAATAAGAGTGTACATTAAGTTCCCTAGCTCCATCAAAGCCTTGTTTAATCACCTATCTCCATTTAATTTTACAGGAGGGCATATGAAAAAAAACCTAAAGAAGATTCTTGCTAGTATTGGTGCAGCAAGTCTCATCAGTGCAGGGGGGTTCACCCTTCCAGGTAATGCATCCGGCAGTGGTTGAGGCGGAACAAAAAGCGCAGGTAGCGCAGACGTGAAGAAAGAAGCATCAGCAAGTGGATGAAGTGGCACAAAAGAAAGCACCGTGAGTGCTGAAAGTAAAAAAGACATGGACCACGCGACAGAAGAGCACGGAGATTCAAGCACCGATGCTGACGATACAGCGAAAAAAAAGAAAGGCGGCAGCGGCTGAAGCGGCTGAAGCTAAAATAAACACGCGGTCTGCGTGTAAATTTTCAATATCATGTAACATCTTAATGAAGCCGGTACTAGATGTATCGGCTTTTCCAATATTTCAAAATTTAACAACCAATATTGTTCATGATGGCAAGCCAAACTCTTAGTCGCCGTCTCCCGATTACGACCTCTTTTCTACCGGAAGCCCTGTCTCACTGTCAGCCAGAAGAGTTGCTCAGTGCATTAGAGACTCAATCAAATTTGCGTGAACAATACCCTTTTCTCCTTGAGCTTGCTGAAATCGAATTGTTGCTCGACAAACTACGAAGACATCCTCCTCCGTTGCCCAAAAACATACAAAATTGGCTCATTTCTCCAGGGGTAGAATTACTTGAAGTCTCCTGGACAGGATTTCCTGAACTGCTAAACGGCAAACCCGTTACACCTGAAGAAATAAAATCCTTACTTTTGATCATCCCCCAAGCCACTGATGCTCCTCCCCTTGTTACAACAGCTGATAACAGAAGTCTTTTGGCACTCAAAATCGTATCTGAAGAAGTGAATGTAGTTGATCTTGCTGAAGAGCTTGACGTTTCAATTGCTCATCTGCAAAACATCTTAAAACTTGGTGTTTCCAGAAAGATTATTCTCAAACCAGCATCAAAAATAGCTAGGCCGGGAAACTTCTGTGCTGACACATCTACATTAGAACCTTTTTCTGGGGCCAGTATCTTCACCTTACAGTGGCATATAACACAAACGTGTGACCTTCAGTGCCGACACTGCTATGACCGAACACAGAGAGAAGAGGTTAGTTTCGAACAAGGCAAAATAATACTGGACCAGCTCTACCAGTTTTGTGATCAATACAATGTAGAGGGACAAGTCAGTTTCACAGGCGGCAACCCTTTATTGCACCCTCATTTTTTCAAACTATATCAGGAAGCCCGCGACAGAGGCTTTAGGACCGCGATTCTAGGCAACCCAACAACCCGCAAAAACCTTGAACGTATTGTAAATATCCAGGTACCAGAATTTTACCAGATTAGCCTGGAAGGACTCTCTGAGCACAATGACTATATTCGTGGAAACGATCATTTTCACAGATCGATGAAGTTCTTAGAGATATTAAAAGAGCTGGATATTTATTCCATGGTCATGCTGACCCTCACCAAAGCCAACCAGAATCAGGTTCTCCCCCTTGGAGAAAAGTTACGTTATATCGTGGACAGCTTCACATTTAACAGATTATCTATGGTAGGTGAAGGCGCGTCCCTTATCTCCGCTGACTTGAAAGAGTATGGCAATTTCCTCAGAGCATACCAGACAGCCGCAAAAAACAACGACACAATGCGGCTAAAAGATAATTTATTTAATATCTTAAAAGTACAAAAAGGTATTGAGGTGACCGGTGGGTGTACCGGCTATGGCTGCGGGGCTGCCTTCAATTTCGTTTCGCTACTGCCCGACGGTCAGGTTCATGCCTGCAGGAAATTCCCCTCCTTAATTGGCAATGTTAACCATCACGACCTGACTGCTATTTACAAAAACAGTCCCGCTGCAAAATATCGCCAGGGGAGCAATGCGTGCTTCAGCTGTAAAATTCGACCAGTATGTGGCGGCTGCCTTGCCGTAACCCACGGTTTTGACAAAGATCCCCTGGTTGACATGGATCCTTATTGCTTTTTGCAGGAAGAATCGTTCAGTGATTAGTGTCATGTCAACTCTTAAACACATAATACCTCCTTCATTCCCGCGCAGGCGGGAATCTAGAAGTCTATTGCTATAAGACTGGATCAAAGTTATCGCTTATCTGCCGCCTATGCGTGAATGACTGAAGTTGTTTTATAAGCATCGACAAAACTCTCTACTTCTTTTTGGCCAGTAGCCCAGGAAGTGACAAGACGAATGGCTGAATTATTTTCATCTATCTTCGCCCAAATATAAAAATCAAACTGTTGCGATAACTCGTCTATCACTGTGTTTTCCATGACAGGAAAAATCTGATTTGTCGGCGAATTGATCAAAAATGTGCAACCGCTATCTGTAAGCTCAGCCACCATATACTGCGCCATATCATTTGCATGTTTCGCGAGGTTAAAATAGAGATTGTCTCTAAAAAGCTCTTCGAATTGGATCCCTAGAATGCGACCTTTTGCAAGCAGTGCCCCTCTTTGCTTAATGAGATAGCGAAGGTCGCTCTTTAAGGCGGGATTTCTGACAACAAGTGCCTCTCCCAGCAAAGCACCGATTTTTGTTCCACCTATAAAAAAGGCATCAGCCAGAGAATACACATCTTCAAGGGTCAAAGCTGATTCCTGGCAAACGAGTGCCGATCCCAATCTTGCCCCATCAATATAGAAAAAGAGATCATTTTTCCTGCAATAATCAGACAGAAGAGAGAGCTCATCTTTAGTGTAAATTGTACCTAGCTCGGAAGGGTTCGAGATATAAACCAGTCTGGGCTTCACCATATGCTCAAAATGATGTTCTGTCAGAACAGGAGCAATGAGTTGGGGGGTGAGCTTGCCATCTACCCCATCCACCGTAAGTAATTTATGACCAGTTGCCTCAATCGCACCGGTTTCATGGGTTGCAATATGGCCTGTTTTTACAGTGATACAAGCTTCATGTGGGCGTAAAAAAGCTCCGATAGCTATCAGATTGGTCTGGGTGCCGCCTGATATTAAATGAACAGCGGCATCGGAGTCTCCGACCAATTTTTTGATTAGCGAAGTAGCGTTTAATGTGTGCTGATCTAAACCATACCCTTCCTCCTGGCGGTTGTTGTTACGTAGTAACGCATCAAGAATGTCCGGATGAGCTCCCTCACTGTAATCATTTTTAAAACTGTGCATTTACCTTCCTCAAAATGTTGGCTGTTTAAAATGATAGTATCAATCAAAACAGAGCGTTGATGCCATTGCAGATAATCTCCGCCAGAGAGGGCCGAAAATTAAGTTTAAACCAGCTTGCTGAACGAACAGATTCAACAAAAAGCATACTCAGAAAGATTGAGCTTGGTATAATCTGCCCTACAATAGCCACTATTAGGAAGATTGCTAATGGTCCCATTCAATCCGGAGCAATCTTTTGAGATATAGTATATAGAAATTGATATACAAAGATTTTTTTAAGTGTAGGAGGTGGAATAAAGGGCAAGTAAGATGTTCATGTTATTTAGCGTACGTTCCTAACCCAGTAAACGATAAAGAAGACTGCATGAATCAAAAAAATGATGTTTTTGATAAAACATATAATGATTATCTTGTTGAGCTCAAAAACACAAACCTGCCTGAGACAGCAAATACGTTGAACTTAAAAGCATCTGGACATGGGTTTCTGGTGTCATTACTGGATAGAGATTACCGAGTCTCTGATGCTGGAATTTTTGGACCAGACGAAAAAAGAGCTGGTTTTGAAGAGTGTATAATAATATTCAAATATCTTCTGATGTGCCCCGAGGAGATACCGACACAAACTGATTGGGTAGCGTTTCATTCTTTTAAAAATGCACAGCCATTATTGCACTACTTCAACCGGGAAATAACTAAACCTATGGAGGAATTTTTCTCAGGAAAATTGCAAGATCTTGAACAAGCAAGTAAAATCTTGGGGGGAATTGTAGTAACTGATACCGCCTCATATGATCTTTCTATCCAATTTACAGTGCTGTCTCAAGTACCTTTGTATTTTAGGTTCAACGACACAGACGAAGACTTCCCAGCTCAATGCACTATCCTCTTTCAAGAATCAGTCGAAACATTTCTTGATATGGAATCGCTGGGAATGTTGGGAACGCTATTTGCGAGAAGACTCACAGCATTAGGGAAAGACAACTGAGTTCAGTAGGTAGTAATCCCCGGTAAACGGGAAATAAGTCGGGATAAGTGATTTAGGGGTGATTGCAATAAGCATCACCATGCCGCTGGTTTGTCTTTGAGCGTTTTAAGGGCGTTTATAAAAAACTAGGAGCAATTGTTGATAAAGGCACTTGATATTTCATCTTTGCTGTTTTTACTATACGCCTCTTACCCCGGCATCTGGTCATCTGAAAGAATTGAATCAACCGTTTAGCGTCTCTTTAACGACTTGGCTCAATTCATTCATTGTGTATGGTTTTTTAATAAAGCCGCCTGCCCCGAGTTTAAAAGCTGCTTCCACATCATTATTTTGGGAATAACCACTGGCAATAATTGCCTTTTGCTTTGGGTACAATGTAACTACTTCCCTATATGTCTGTAATCCGTTCAGACCAGGTCCCATAACCATATCCAGCACCATTAAGTCCACAGGATTATTTTTAACAAATTCGATTGCCAGTTCTCCTGAACATACTGAATCAACTCTGTAGCCACAGACCCGTAAAATCTGACTGGCGATGTCAATAAGTTGCGGCTCATCGTCCACAACTAGAATACGTTCATTGTTGCCATTGAGATTTTCCGCTTTACTATTGTCGTCTTGACCGACCGACTCTTCCTCACTCACTGGAATAAAGAGTTGAAAAGATGTTCCCTCTGCGCTGCTTTCAACAAAAATCCTGCCATTGAGATCTTGAACAGCATTCCATACAATCGCCAGGCCGAGCCCGGTTCCACTTTGACCCATAATTTTTTTAGTGTAAAATGGTTCAAAGATATGATCCAGGTCTTTATCAGCAATGCCTGGACCATTGTCCTCGACGGTAAGAACCAGATAATTGCCATGATCCAGATCCACTTTCGATTTCTCAATCTCATTTCCCTGCTGGTTGCAGGTTGAAACAAGGATACGTCCATCATTACCAACTGCCTCCGCTGCATTTGTTATCAAATTCATAATCGTTTTTTTGATATGCATGGGAGAGCAAACAATGATGGGATATTCTGCATCAAGTTTTTCTACACAGACTACTCCAGGGTACAAGGAGGTAAGTTCTTTGTATTCAGGAGAATCCAGATATTCCCGGAGCAACACGTTAGCATCATGGGAACCCTTTTTGCTCGCAACCCCTCTAGCAACAGTGAGGAGGTCAGCGACTACAGAAGCGGCTCTTTTGCCAGATTCATGGATTGTCTCTAGAGGCCCTCTTAATTCGCTTGAAGGGGGTAACCCCAAAAGCATCAATTCTGGATAACTGACGATGCCTGAAAGAATATTATTTAAATCATGGGCTACACCACCAGCCATAAGGCCTATCGCCTCCATTTTTTCTGATTTTCGTAATTTTTCTTTCACAATCTTTTTTTCTTGTTCTGCTTTTTTATGCGCAGTTATATCACGCAATACATTTACCGCCCCCAAAACAATCCCCTGGTCATCATGTAATGGTGAAACAGTGGATAGAAAATGGCGGCCTAAATGCTCTGCAAAATATTCTATAGAATGGGGTTGATGATCTTTAAGGAGTTTTGAGTAGGGGCAAAAGGGAGGTGGTTCGTCAGTCCCGTGCATTATTTTGTAACATTTCTGGGAAACCAGTTCGTTTACCTGTGTCTTTAGCAATTGCACCATAGCCTTGTTTGTCCTGAGGATCCGGTAATTGTTATCAAGTATGATAATCGAATCAGGCACGGCATCAAAAGTGCGTTCCCATTCTTGTTTAGCCCGGATTGCAGCGACTTGAGCTTTTTCTTTCTCTATAATTTTTTGTCGTAAATCTTCTGTTCGTTCCTTAACTTTTTTTTCTAAGCTATTTTGGGAGTTTATCATTGCTTTCTCATAGCCTTCCCTAAACCTTTCATAAATGAAGGAAAAAAGGATGACCACCCCAAGGGAAGGGACAAAGCGAAGAGCAAAATTTTTATCGTAGAGGTTAATGAAAACGGAGTTGAGGTCCAGTAGAAGAACTGCAAAACAGAAGGATAAATACGTTAGTGAGATTAATATTCCATCTCTGGAGCCGAGCAAAAAGAAAGTGAAAAGAGGGAAGGTGTAACTCCATAAAAAAGCATTTCCATCTATACCTCCACTGATAAAAAGGTATAGATACAGGCAGAACATGATAAAAATACCCGCCTTGGTACAAAACTCAATGTCACCCTTTCTCTGTAGAAAAACAAAAAGAGCAATTAGTAAGCAAGCTGCAGAAAAATCAAGGGTCCCAAGCAATAACCCACCCTGTATGAAAGCAAGAATCCCAAGTAGTAATAAAAACAGAATACCAATCAGAATAATGCCACATAGCAGTGATGCTTTCCTTAACTGATGTTCATCGTCAATGAATCTAGCGCAAAAGTTTTGCTGAAGACTAGCAATAATAGAATACCAATGAGAAATTTTGTAACCCATAGGAAAAAGGCTTTAGATTAGGAGAAAAATCGCCTGCTTTCACACTATTTATTGCTACCAAATACAGTATAAATTGTAAAGGAAAAGTGAATCTTGTTATCATTTACCTGAACTCTCTCGCCTGGAATCAATACTGGCAGCAGGAACTGACAACTAGCCTAGGAGCTTGTCCGAGAATGCCCTTTTGCCCAAACTCTTCAGAATTGCCAAAAAATAATGCTCGCAATATCACATATATGGCTGCGCTTATTTTGTGAAAATTCTTCGATTTTGACCAAAATGCCTATTCTCGGGCAAGCTCCTAACTTAGACGTGAGGTTTTTTCTATTACATATAGTTGCTGTATAATTATTACTATTATTCGGCCGAAATAAAATATACAATACTCTATAGAAACATATTTGGTTGTTCTCGTCTGGCCCCCTACAGACAGTGTAAATCTAACAGAAGACGGAGGCACATGTGAAACCAATAAGAAATCTTGTTTCAATACTCATGTCACTCAGCGTTTTATTCTGCTCAACATCCCTGTCAGCAAAGACGAACGACCAGTGTAAAGTGCTCGCAGTGATGAGCTATCATGCTGATTATCAGTGGCAAAAGCAGGTCAAAGAAGGGATTGATGAGATTTTAGGCAACAGCTGTGAAGTTCGTTATTTTGATCTCGATACCAAGAGGAACCCAACCAAAGGTCCCCTGAAGGCGGAAAAGGCCTATGCCTTGTATCAATCATGGAAACCGGATGGTGTCATTGCCGCTGATGACAATGCACAGTCCATGTTTGTTCTCCCTTACTTAAAGGACAAGGTTTCGACCCCTGTTATCTTTTGCGGAGTGAATGCAGATCCTCAAAAATATGGTTATCCGGCCACTAATGTTTCAGGTATCCTAGAGCGCCATCATTTGCGTGAATCTCTTGTTTTTTTAAAACAAATGCTCCCTACCATAAAAAAGATAGGTGTAATTGCAGCAGACAAGCCCTCCAATATTGCTATGATAGAGACAATAAAAGCAGAGGTGCACTCATATCCTGTGCAGTCTTTTGAATACAGGCTGGTAGATTCATTGGCCAAAGCAGTTGCAATGACAAAAGAGTTGCGGGGCCTGACAGATGCCCTCCATATCATGGGGATTGAGGGGCTGATCAATAACAAAGGAGAGACAATGTCAGCTGCTTATTCGGTAGCTGTTATTGCTGAAACATATGATAAACCGACCATCGGCGTTGTTCGTTATGAGGTCGAGGCCGGTGCATTGTGCGCCATTACACATCGGGGACAGGAGCAGGGAGAAACTGCTGCACAAATGCTTCTCGATGCAATACAGGGGAAGCAAATCTCAGAACTGCCCATTACCAGAAACAAACATGGTCAATCGATCATTAATGTCACCGTTTTGAAAAAATTAGGTATCACTCCAAGTTCATCTTTAGTCAAGGAAGCTGACCTAGTTGAAACCCTCAAAAAATAGAAGACCATAAATGACAAAAATCCCAGAACAGATGAGACCTGACATGTCAGCACTGCGCAGACTTGTTCTGGTTACCTGCCTGGTATTCATTGGATTTCTTGGCTTTTCTTTAACTGCATTTATATCACTTTTTTATGTTGGTAAGGATCTTGATACCCTAATAGAGAGAAATCTCAGCCCTACGATGGAAAGTGCGCGGATGGCGCTCGATATTGGTCGCTCTCTTTCAGAAGTGAATTATATCCTCAGTGTCTGTAGCGATACTGATTTTTCTGATGAAAAAATATCCCCTCATACTCTGGATTCCTTTACTGCTTTGGCCGATGACACGAAGGATCGGGATCTTCGGGATTCACTGAGCCAATTCACTAAAGATTTTGATACAACTTTGGTCAATTGCCTATCAGTCCAACAAATTATAAAGGAGATCAATTTTACCTCTCAGCAGCTTGGCGATACGATCAAATCTTTGGATGAATCTGTCTCCAGCTTGATTATTGATGGCAAAATTAATGGACTCGATACATCTGTGCTGGAACGTCTGCCTCTGTCAATCACTCAGTTTGCCCAGCTACAGCTTCGTATTGAGTCTCTTTTCCCTCGTCTTGGAGTTGTATTTTTTGAGAAAGAACTGAATAGAAAGAATCATCCAGTTTTTGCCAATCTAGATGAATTTTCCATGGAATCAAAGATTTTATTTGGCTACGGCACAGAGATCGGTGAACATGGTGTGCGGATTGCCAATTTGCTGCAGCATTTAGTTGATCTTACCGAAAAATATCATCGAGTTGCCGGGATTTATTTTAGAAAAAAGCAGGGATTAGCAACTTCGAAAGAGTCTCTTCTCACATACATAAAAGACGCCGAGAGTACACTGCAAGTGTCATCTCAACAGAGAGCGGATTCTTTGAAAAAAAACTTCAAATGGATACCCTATGCAAGTTTTCTCTTTGTCTGTTCTCCTTTGATTATCATGTTTTTTTCTTTTTTGCTGGCTCGGTCTGCCTATAAGTCTCTTAAGAGAACAGGGGAATCTGAAGCTAAATACAGGACACTGATAGAAAACCTGCCACAGCAGATATTTGTTAAAGACAAGAACTCCGTCTATATCTCCTGTAATGAAAAATTTGCCCGTTTTATCGATATGCCGTCCCACATGCTTATAGGTAAAAAAGATACTGATTTGTTTCCGGATGAAATTGCAAGTCAATATCAAACCGAAGATGCAAGAGTCATGAGTTCCGGTGAGATTTTAACATTTGAGCAACCTGCTTATAGGGAATCTGCTCCAGAAGTGATTGTCCAGGTGGTAAAAACGCCGCTGCAGGACAGCAAAGGAGATGTGGTTGGAGTTCTAGGCTTTTTTTGGGATATCACAGAACGTAAGCGAGCTGAGGAGGAATTACAATCTTTCGCCCAGAGATTGGCAATTCACGTTGACCAGACACCGCTGGGAGTAATCGAGTGGGACCTGAGCTTCAATGTTACCCAATGGAACAAGGCAGCCGAGAATATTTTTGGTTATACAAAAGAGGAGGTTTTGGGGCAACATGCTGCCGATATGATTGTGCCTGCAAGTGCCAGGGCGCAAGTGGACCGTGTTTTTATGGACCTTATCTCAAAGAAGGGGGGGACACGAAGTACAAATCAAAATATTTCAAAGGATGGCCAAATTTTGATATGTGATTGGTATAATACTACTTTAGTTAATTCCAAAGGAGTTGTTGTCGGCGCGGCCTCTCTTGTTATGGATATTTCAGAACGTAAAGAACTTGAATCCCGACTCCGCCAGACTCACAAAATGGAAGCCATCGGTACTTTGGCTGGCGGTATTGCCCATGACTTTAATAACATTTTGGCAGCAATTCTTGGGTATGCAGATATGGCCAAAGACGACATCCCGGACTACAGCCCGGCAAGGCATCAGATCGATCAGGTGCTAAAGGCTGGGAATCGTGCGAAAGAGCTTGTAAAGCATATCCTATCCTTCAGTCGTAAGGAAGTTCAGACACGGAAACCCGTTTCTATTTATCTTATTGTTCAAGAAGCTATCAAATTTCTCCGTGCTATGATACCGACAACTGTTGAATTCAAAGTTGATCTAGATGAGGACTGTGGAAATATTCTTGCTGATTCGACTCAGATTCACCAGGTGATAGTCAATCTTTGCACCAACGCTTGTCAGGCCATCGAAGACAATGGAGGAGTAATGGAAGTCTCTTTGTTAACTCATGAATATTCTGAAAACGATATGAATAAAGGAATGGAAATCCATCCGGGATCATACGTAATGCTTTCTGTGAAGGATAATGGGCCTGGTATTGATTCGAAAATTATAGATCGTGTTTTGACCCGTATTTTACAACAAAAG
>JAAELB010000226.1 GCA_024227155.1 Desulfobulbaceae bacterium | reverse complement strand
GTGAAATGTACAAGTTTGTAGCGTAGCTGTGAAATGTACAAGTTTGTAGCGTAGCTGTGAAATGTACAGGTTTGTAGCGTAAACTTAGTACGAAAAAACATGTTTTAACGTATCAGAAGACCCCCCCGTAGGGGGGGTCTTCATGCGCATGTGCTGTACTACTTCCGGTTACTAAGTTTCCGCTACAAACCTGTACATTTCACAGCTACGCTACAAACTTGTACATTTCACAGCTACGCTACAAACTTGTACATTTCACAGCTACGCTACAAACTTGTACATTTCACAGCTACGCTACAAAGTGACACACTGAATTTTCATTTTATTTTTATATATTTTAGTTTGGGTATGTGATTTATATTACTCTTTTCAAAATGACTGGTTCTAGTTTTGCAGCTGGTGTTTTTGTATGGACACCAGAGTGTTGTAATGTAGAACCTAGTAATGAAGTTGAGATAACTCAAGATGGTAATCTTTTCTCTGAACCTATTATGATTTTACCTACATCTTGGGAGTATGAGACTAAAATGCAAACATTTTACAGGCTTGTAACTTCAAGTAATTTTGAAAGTGAATGGTATACAACAGAATATGAAGCAAAACAAGATGAACTTAATAGTTATTTTGATACTCATATTCAAGATGTTATAACAGTTGTCCCTTCTGCAGAACAGTTATTATTAAACTGTTACACATATATGATAACCCAAGAAGCTAGAAAAATGGTAACATGTTTAGGATGTCAAATAGATCATCCTAGTCAAGTACAACATCTTGATGGATGTTTGGCAGAATCAGAACAGATTGTATATTTGTATGAAGATGAAGCATTTGAAAAAATCAAACATCAAGATCTTGCAAAATTCTACAATGATGTACGTGATCAACTTAATCTGGGAAAAGTTTTTATTCTTTGTGATTTGAAAAAGTTTTGTAAATCAAAAGGATGTAATTTTTATATACATCCTGCATATACAGTATTGTTTCAGAGAATGTATAATGTTTTATAGATAGTAACTGATTGATATATTAATAAATGATTAAAAAATATATATAATTTGTTGTTGTATTATTTGTATGTGTTTTTATCAAAGAGTGAGAGGGGGACTATGTAATGTATATCTATCTATTATTAATTTGTTAACAATACATGTATTTTGAAAAGATTAGTAGTAGTAACACCTTCGAACGTAGAAATGATTACCCCCCGTTCACATATATCTTAGTATCATGAAGACCAATCTATCAACCTATCAATTGCAAACCATAACGTACACATGTGTACCGCCTCCGAACGTAGAAATTATTATCCCCCGTTCACATATGTCTTAGTACCATGAAGACCATTCTACCAATTGAAAACCATAACGTATACATTTGTATCACCTTCGAACGTAGAAATTATTACCCCCATTCCCATATGTCTTACTACCATGAAGACCAAT
>JAAELB010000225.1 GCA_024227155.1 Desulfobulbaceae bacterium | reverse complement strand
GGTTTTTATAAAGGAAAAGTGATTTTTGTTCGATTTTGGTGATTAGCTGGGAATAGCTGTTCGAATCTTGAAAGAGAATGGTTTGTATAAAACTTGCCCTGTTGTATGTAGTAAATAATTTAGTCTAAATATTTCATTAAGTAAGTTTTTAACGGATATGACTAAATCATTAGCACCTGTTTTAGTACGAGATTCTACATAAAATCAGCTATTCCCAGCTAATCACCAAAATCGAACAAAAATCACTTTTCCTTTATAAAAACCTGTAGCCACCCATAGACCAAACACTTTAATGCATCATACTAAGCCGCTAATCTGGTTTTCTTTAAAAATGTGTTTATCAGTGCCGGATTTCAGGCGCAACAGTCCATTCGTCAGTTGTACCATTTTTTCGCACCCTGAACCGATCTTTGATATAAATCCGCTTTTGCGTTAGTGACGAAGCGGAATAGGATTATATTCCAACAGTGAACAATACAAATCCTCCATATTTTCAATGTGAAATTCGTTAAACTTACTCCGAACCTTCTCCCAAAACGACCTCTTGGTTCTAAAATGTTTCCAGGCAGCTTGGAACAAAGGGCAGCATAATTGCAGAATCTGATCAACCAGGAAAGCCAGCATCATGAGATTCACAAATACTTCGCTTAAGTATTTTTTTCCAAGCCCAAAATTATGATCAAAGTGATACCCTTGATTTTTTAAGGTGTTGAACATCTCGTTTTCTATCTTCCATCTAGCACGAGCACCTCTCATAAACTGATATACATTTTCCTCGGTAACAGTAAGATCGGTTATCCAGCTGAAATGTTGAGTCCTGCCTGTCTTGCTGTTTTCCTCCCAATACTCGACAAAAGTTACCCGCTTATCCTGGTGTGTTTTGTTGAGCGGTGCGTCATAAACGATACGAAAACAATGCGTTAAATGAGCAGATTCTTTGTTGCTAATTGTTAACTCAGTAGTATCCTCACTCGTGATAGCATCATCAACATATTGGAATAAATACTTATGATCGCCCTGCTTAACACCGAGAATATAGTGGAAATTATTCTTTTCAAGATCTTTAATGTGAGGTCCGTTGGAGCTTAATCCATCCTCGTTGATTATAAATTTCAGATGTGGATGTTCCTGACGCAGCTTACCAAGTAAGCGTCGCACAGCATTACGCTCACAATCCATTTTAGTTTCGCCATCTTGTTTCCTGATGGTTTCCGGGGCGAATGCGATGACCTCTTTCTTGTCGGGATGAACCATTGCAGCGCCAACCATTTGCAGGTAGTAGGTTATTGCTCCGGTCTTTTTATTACGTTTTTGCAGGCAGGCGTCAGAATGAAGTGCTTTAGAAGAGAAATACCCGGTGCCATCAAGATTTAACAGGTAGCTGTCTTCCATAAACACATATTTCTCAAGCACTTTACCCCGTTGAAGCTGCTTGAACGCATCTTTAAAAAGTGGTCGCAGGTCGTTTGGGTCGACCCCATCGAGAATGTCCCTGATAGAACTGTCACATGGGATACTGCCCATACCGTAAATTGTCATCAAATTGTGAGGCCCACGAAATCTTCGTTCATCAAAAGAAAGCAGAGAAGGATCCTTGAGTGAAAACACGGCAAAGCCAGCCATGAGTGAATCAGCAAGAGTGTGGGTAACTGTACCCAAACGATGGTCACGGATACCTGCAAAACCGGTTCGCATCGTGTTGAGAAGAGCATCTGCATTCAGGTGCTTACGTATTTTGATCTCTTGAGTTCTGGTCATTTCTCGCTTGCGGGCATTTATTATCGATTCAATACGGTTTGACATGGTTGCATCCTTGTAAGGTTATGTTTTCTCTTACAAAAATGCGTTTTCTCGGCTCGCTTTTATGTCAAGTAAAATTTAATCATAATTGGATATTTTTTGTACTTTGTTTACGAAGACTCCTTTAAAAATTGCGCTATTGCTACGTTTCAGGGGTGGCTGGGAATTGCTGAGTTATTCCATCATTTATTGTGATTCCTCTCATTCAAGGTGGAGACTTGAACGGTATGACTGACGTGCTAAGCTGGCAAGCGAAGACAGCTCCTGAACAATAACAGTATTGGCATAGCTAATTTTAAAATTCCTGGGTAATTGCGAAATTGATATTAGCTGGGGATTTTTAGGTAGTTGTTAAGGTATCCTTGTCGAATCATGCAACCCTCCTTTGCATTCTGCTGAGGGGGGCTGTTTTACCTTATGTACAATTATGTCACTTCATACTGTCTGTGGTATCCTGTATGTTGCGCTAACGCGCATTCTTTATGTATAACATTACAAAAAGCGTATTATGCAGTTTCTACATAACCGCTTGAGACGGACACGATAAAATGAGAAAGATGGTCTCCTTTGAGGACCAACCTCAATCGTGGTATTTGTTTTAATCATCATAAAAAAACAATAACACGAACCAAGGAGACCAATATGAAGGATATCATTTACGATCACTATATTGCAATAGATTGGGCAGCGGCCAATATGGCTATTGCCCGTATGACCAAGAAATCTAACAAGATTAGCGTTGTTGACGTTCCAGCCGATATTAAAGAGCTTCAGCTGTATTTAAAAAGTTTAAAAGGTACGATAATCCTGGCAATAGAAGAAGGTGATTTACTGCAATTGCACGGTAACGAAGCAGCTGCAGAAAAATCTGTTGGCCCGAAGGGTGAACTATTCGATTTGAAACGAAAAACACCCTGTTATCTAAGACAATTATTTTTATAAAATAAAACCAAATGGTTGAGTTTTAAATCAAACAGTTTTATCCGAAATTCAGGCTTAGTACACAACTGTATAATTTCAGCTTACCTTTCTAATAATATTTTACAGTAGAATGCTGCAAAGGCTTGGCAGTTAGGTATTTCTAATCGTTTCTTATCGATCGTCTTTCATGAGTAGCTTCACTTGATCAAATGTAGGGGCGGAAGAGGATGCACCAGCCCTGGTAGTTGATAAGGCTCCACAGGCGGCAGCAAACTGAACGGCTTCAACCATCCCCAGACCCTGTGAAAGGGCATAGGCCAGTCCACCGTTGAAGCAGTCACCTGCTGCGACTGTATCGATGGCGTCAACCTTGTATGGTGGGATGGGGACCATCATTTCTCCTGGAGCACAATAACAGCATCCTTTTGCTCCCAACTTGAGAATAACGGACTGTACACCTCGATCGAGTAACACCTTGGCGGCCTGTGTGGCTTCCTTGTGACTGGTTGGATAAATACCGGTCAGGAGTTCCGTTTCGGTCTCATTAGGTGTGATGATATCAATTCGTTCAAATATCTCTTTCGGAATTCCATCTCTGGGAACTGGAGCCGGATCAAAAATGACCTTGCCCCCACCTCGTCTGACCAGATCCGCTGCTATCATTGCTGGCTCCAAAGGAATCTCCATTTGCAGCAGCAACAGCTCAGCCCTGGAGAACAGGTCACGGTTGCGTTGTACATCTTCAGCATCCACAGCCATATTGGCACCACCGATAACCGTGATGCAGTTTTCACCGTTATTATCCACGCCAATAGTCGCCAGGCCAGTATTGGCTTCCGGATCGGTGGTAATGTGTTTGGTAGATACGCAGTTTTCCTTAAGCAGTGCGGTGGCCGTACGGCCAAAATCATCACTTCCGATTCTGCCTACCAGCTGCACATCTCCGCCCAGCCTGGCAACTGCGGCCGCCTGGTTGCAACCTTTACCTCCCAAGTTAATTGCATAGCTTTCTCCGTGCAGTGTTTCGCCGGGACGCGGAAGTTTTTGGCTGTAGGTGACCAGGTCTATGTTAATGGAACCGAAAACAACAATAGCCACAATTCACTCCTCCTGTCTGCCCACTACAGAATCTCTGACCACCAACTGTGGTTCTAAGGTCAAGGTGGCAGGCAGTTTGGTTTTCTTTTCAAGATGTTCAATGAGAATCTCGGCCGCCCTGGCCCCGAGACCGTAACTCGGTTGGTGGATGGTGGTAAGTGCGGGGATCAAATAGCTCGCAATTTCCAGGTCATCATAGCCGATAATCGAGAGATCATCGGGAATCGCAAGACCTGCCTCGGCTGCTGCCCGGTAGGCCCCCATGGCCATGAGATCATTAAAGGCGAAAATGGCTTCAGGGCGCCCAAGTTCCAGGAGCTCCTGCATGGCCGTATAACCTCCAGAAATAGTCAGCTCGCCCGTTACCTTCAGGACAGAATCCAAAGCTATCCCTGCTTCACTTACAGCCTGGTGGCAGCCTTTCCACCGATCCCGGGACCGGGGGTGCCCCACCGGCCCCGTAAGAAAACCTATCCGCCGGAACCCACTATCAAGAAGAAATTGTGCTGCAAGCCTGCCACCCAATACAGAATCATCACCTACCACGCAGGCATCCATTTCGGCATCCGAATCCAATACCACCATGGGCAAATCATCAAGAGCCCGCAGTTCCTGATAGAATTCTGGATCTGTATTAGCCGTCATCACCACAAGGGCGTCAATTCTTTTCATCAGCAGGGTCTTGAGGTAAGTACGCTGCCGCTCAGTGTTGTCTCCTGCATTACAAAGAATCAGGCTGTAACCACCCTGGAAACACTTATCCTCCAGACCGTGAACCACTTCGGCAAAAAACGGGTTAGTAGAGTTTGTCACCAGCATGCCGATAGTCATGGTCCTGTTCATTTTCAAGGCTCTCGCCAAGGAAGACGGATGGTACCCGAGGTTACCCATGGCGGCGTTAACCCGACCCCTTGTTTCCGGCTTGACGAAACGGGTGCCATTCATAACGTGAGAGACGGTGGAGACCGAAACTCCGGCCTCCAAGGCGACATCTTTGATACTGATACTTTTTCTACCCATAAGAACAGTTTTAGGACGGAAACTATTTAGTGATTAGCTGCAAAGCGACAGGGGTGTATTCGCTCACTTTTCCACCTTTCAGGACCTTATCTGCTGTCTCTACACCGATGGCTCCTATCTTTCCGGCCTGTTGGGCAACCGTAGCCAACATGGAGCCGTCTTGAACAGCTTTAACTCCATCATCGGTGCCGTCAAAACCTACTACGAGGATGTCACGTTTAGCAGCCTGAATGGCTTTAGTAGCGCCCAATGCCATCTCATCGTTATGGGCAAACACCGCGTCTATCTCCGCCTGGGCCTGGAGGATGTTCTCCATGACATTCAACCCTTTGGTGCGGTCAAAGTCAGCCGGTTGGCTGGCTACTACCTGAAGGCCAGTAGCTGCCTTGATGGCCTTGTTGAAACCTTCCCCGCGATCCCGCGCTGCAGAGGTGCCAGCTACTCCCAGCAATTCTACTACTTTACCCTTTCCATTCAGAGTATCGACGATCAATTTACCGGCCATCTCACCTCCGAGTACGTTGTCTGAGGCCACATGGGAAACAACTTTTCCGCCGTTGGCACCCCGATCCAAGGTGACAACAGGTATATTCTTACGATTAGCTGCTTTAATAGCACTGCGAACTGCATCCGAATCAGTCGGATTAATCATCATCAGGGCAATCTTTTTATTGAGCACATCCTCAACGTTGGCCAATTCTTTAGCAGGATCGTTTTGGGAATCAAGCACCAGGAGATTGTAGCCCAGTTCTTTTGCTTTGGCCTCAGCCCCCTCTTTCAGGGTGACAAAGAACGGATTATTCAGGGTCGAGACCACTAGTGCCAATGTATCCTGAGCCTGGGCTGTCACCGTTGTCGCAGCAAATACAGCAGCTGCAGCAAGCAATTGTATTCCTTTTTTCATGGGGTTACTCCTTTTTGATCCAGTTTTAATGAGTTGTTTTACCGCGACTGTCCACAACCACGGCTAAAAGGATGACCGCGCCTTTGGCGATCATCTGAAAATACGATGAGACATCCATGAGATTGAGCGCATTATTGAGTACGCCAATAATCAGGGCACCGACAATAGTTCCGAAAATGCGCCCTTTGCCGCCCATAAGACTGGTTCCTCCCAGGACAACAGCGGCAATAGCGTCGAGCTCATAGGCCAACCCTGCCGTGGGCTGGGCCGATTCCAGTCGAGCTGTCAGGATGATCCCCGCCAGAGCTGAGAGCACACCTGAAATCATATAAACAGCCATTTTGATCCGATCGACGTTAACACCCGACAACCTGGCCACCTGCTCATTACCTCCCAGAGCGTAGACATACCTGCCGGTACGAGTGTGGTTGAGCACATACCAGCAAAGACCAAAAACAAAAAAGGCGATAATCACCGGATTTGGTATGCCAAAAACATAGCCGGCCCCCAGACTGTAGAAAGATTCTGCCACAGGAAAATCACCGGTGGAAATGGGACGACCATCGCAATAAACCAATGTCGCTCCCCTTACTATGGTCATGCCCACCAAAGTTGCAATGAAGGGTTGTACCCCGAAGAAACTGATAATCGCTCCATTGGCCGCTCCCAGAAGTGCACCTGCTCCCAAAGTTGCGAGCAGAGCCAGTGGTAGGCTGACATCTGCAGCGATCATGCTTGCACAGACCGCACCGGTCAGGGCAAGCACCGATCCTACTGACAGGTCGATCCCTGCAGTAAGAATCACAAAGGTCATACCCATGGCGATGATCCCATTAATGGAGGTCTGCCGCAGAATATTCAGTAAATTGTCCACGCTGAGAAAATTCGGACTGAACAAGGAAACCAGCAACATCAAGATCAAGAGCCCAATCAGGGATTTATTGTCTGAAGCAAACTGTTTGAGATTCATAAGGTTGACTCCTTAAGCAACTGCACAACGCATTATGTCTTCCTGCGTGGCTTTGCTTCGAGAAAATTCGCCGGTAATCCGTCCCTGTGACAACACCAGGATGCGGTCGGAGATACCCAGTAGTTCCGGCATATCGGAAGACATCAATACAATGCAGAGCCCTTTATCCTTGAGCTCATTGATAAGCGTGTAAATTTCCCTCTTTGCCCCCACATCCACCCCCCGCGTGGGCTCATCAAGGATCAGTATGCGTGGTTCTGGTAAGAGGGATTTGGCAATGGATACCTTCTGTTGGTTGCCGCCGCTGAGTTCGGCCATTATGGTATCAATGGAGTGTGTCTTTATGGAAAAGGCATGGATATATTCACCGATGACTTTTCGCTCTTTCTTGCCATCAAGGTGTCCGGTGGGCCCAGAAAACCTGGATAAGCCAGTGAGTGACATGTTGCGACGAAGCCCCTGAGATTGAATCAGACCCTCAAGTTTGCGATCCTCGGTCACATAGCCGATACCTGCGCGTACCCCCTGGTGGGGTGTGCGGATTCGCACTACCTCGCCGTCCACCTTTACGCTACCTGCGGTTATCTGTTGAGCTCCAAATAAGGCTTTGGCCAACTCGGTGCGTCCAGCCCCGACCAGCCCAGCAAAGCCGACCACCTCTCCGGCCCTCGCGGAAAACGATACTTCCCTGACACCCTTGGCTGACAATCCGTCAACCTTAAGCCTTATATCACCTTCTGTTGCTGGATTATAAGGATACTGACTGGACAACTCCCGCCCCACCATATACTGAATCAATTTATCCTCATCAATTGCAGATACCAAACCTTGGTGAACCATCGCGCCGTCTCGCAAGATGGCAACATCATCGCAAAGTTTGAAGATTTCTCCAAGACGATGGGAAATGAAGACCAGCCCCTTGCCCTGGTTTCGCAGATCATCCACCACGCCAAAGAGTATCTCGGTCTCGATCTCGGTGAGGGCATCAGTGGGTTCATCCATGATAATCACATTGGCATTTAGGGAGAGCGCACGGGCGATCTCCACCATCTGCTGCTGTGCAATACTCAAGTCGCCGACCAGGGTATTAGGATCGATGTCCTGTTTGAGCTCAGTCAGCCAACGTTCTGATTCGGCACGAACTTTCTTCCAATCCACCTTGCCGATCCGGTTGACTGGTTCACGTCCGAGAAAGATATTCTCTCCGACGCGCATACCAGGCAGTAAATTTAACTCCTGATGAATAATAGCAATACCAGCGCCCATGGCCTGGCGTGGATTTTTGAACACCACATCCTGCCCCATGTACTTCATGGTCCCGGCGTTACGCTGATAGATGCCGGAGATGATTTTCATCAGAGTTGATTTTCCGGCACCGTTCTCTCCAGCTAAAGCTGTCACCCTGCCGGCAGTTACAGTGAAATCTACTCCGGCAAGCACATTGACAGAGCCAAATGATTTATCAACACCTTGTAGCTCAAGTAATGCCGACATGACGTCCTCCTTAGAAGGTTACACCTGCAAAGAGAATAACATTGGCATAGGGCGTACATTCCCCCGTGCGGACTATAGCTCGACAATCTTTGGTCAGTTTTTTGAACTGTTCATGAGAACAATCTTCTATGGTGATGTCGCAACCTTGTGCTAAACCCAGGTCTGAAAATTGTTGGAGCAATTTATTATGCAGGCCGCTAATCCCTTTAGTGAACTCGGTGGCAACGATTGCCTTTTCCACACAAAGTTCGGCAACTATGGCCTCCACTGTCTTGAGAAACGGCGGCATGCCCTGCGTTACAGCCAGATCGATGCGTTCAACGCCTGGCGGAATAGGTAGACCTGCATCACCAATACAAATAGAATCACCGTGACCAAGCATTGCGATGACACGGGATATTGGGCCGTTTAAAAGTTTGCCTTTTTTCATCGTTATTCCTCCGATCTTTAATGTTCGACTAGCACAATAACCCAAAAGAAAACGTTTGCGCAAACGTTTTCTTTTTCAAGAGGATTAAAAAAAGGAAGGGATGTGGAAGTTAGGTTCAAGTTTATCCAAGATCAGCCAGTATAGAGGCTACATCAGAAAAATCTAGAATTTCACCATAAATCGGCGAACTGGTAAAATTTTCTTACAGCGTCTATCGAATCTTAGCTCTTTTGAAATCACCGATTGATTTTATTTATATTTTTATGGTGATAGCTACGAGAATGGACCCCAAAACCTGCCTGTAAATAAAGGTATTCACACATTCCCGGGAAAAAAACGGGAGAACAATCATAGTAATGTTTCAACGTGCTGCAGAAAAGTGCGCTCGTTGACAAATGTTACATCATACATTGCGGTCAAACCTTGGGTCTGCTCTTGACTTAATCCAACCACACAAAGAAGAAACTGTGTTTTATCAATTTTTAATCGCTTCCGCAGCTTAGAATATTTCTCGATGTCTTGTCGAAACTCTCCTGTTTTACACTCTACACAAATCGGAATGCTATTGTTAACCAGGAATAATACATCTAATTCATGAGAATCCTCGTTTGGAAACGTCACAAGTAGGTTTCTTAGACAAGAGGTTGCCAGCTGTTTATCACGAAAAGATTCTAACAATTTCATAAAGACAAACCATTCCATCCATTCGCCCATGAAAAAATTTTTAATCGCCGGCGAAATCTGAAGTGTTAGGCGAATTATTTTATCTTTTTTATGATAGAAGTATTTTGCGACAAAAGAATATTCGTAGAGTTGCTGACAAAAGCTCGTGATTGCCTTGATCTCCTTTTGACTTTTTGAAGCTAGTGTCAATTTGACGTTAGTGTATCCCTTTCCCTGAATACGTTTAATCTTATCAGTAACTTCTCGTAAGAGATCGTAATGATTACCTAAATCTAGTGCCACCTCATCAAAAAAACCTGTCGTATCTAAGGCGTTTTTATTAGCTTCAACCAGAATCTGCTTCTTTTTAAACCAATTTACAATGTCTATGAATTGGTCTTGCTGCGTTAAAGCCGAAGTATTATAAATGTCTATCGCTTCAAGAGATACTTCTTCAACGACCTCAAGCTCTGGAATCTCCGCATTTGAAAGTTCCTGTCTTAACTGCTGTAACTCTAAATTTTTAGAGCGATACTTTTCAATAACGTTCTTAATAAAAGTCACGGTATCATGTATTGGTGCAACTTCCTTACATTTAGGACACTTGACAGATTTTCCAATATAGTCATTTTGGACCTCTCGGAGATGTCCACATTTATTACACCTAAATAAGGCCATGAAAAAGAGTCTCCTTAATCTCTGCTAATTTAATTTCTTCAATGTTTTAACATCACTTCTATCGACTGAAACAACTAAACCTTTTATATTTTCAAATGTGATTTTGTCATCGGTGACAATGACGCTGTCGGCATAGACGAAGCGGCCTGATGAAAGTTCAATTTCGTAACGATGTTTGTTGTCCTTAAACGATTTTATGGGAAAATTCTCTTTCAGGTTCTTTTTACCTACAAAATTTGATTTGTTTTTCTCTGTTTGTAATACAGTCCTTCGGGCTCTGGAAACTTGTTCCGGCGAGAATTTATAATCCCGAGGTTCAGTAGACGAATCCGAGGGTCTTGACGTTGAATTCGGTCCTATCTGATACTGATTTTCGTTTTTATCAGGGAAATGATCATTGTTTGTTTGATAGATTTTAGAATAGGAGAGAAACGAAAATAAATCTGGACGAATATACACCAAAGCAAAAACGCAACCCATTGTTACAATCCCGATAGCATAAATTGAACGTCTAACTTTGGTTATTTTTAGATTTTCTGAAAAGCCTTCTGGTTGTTCATTTGGGATCTCTTTATTACTAAAACCAGTATATTCATTTCTCGAATTGGCACTGCCTCTTTGCCAAAATTTTCTATCCTGCTTTCGTCCACCATGAATTTTATCAATTACCACATTGATAAGGGGTAAAACCTGACCATTATTTGGATTTTCCATAGAAATCAACAATAAACACTATCATTTCAAGTACTTTAATAAGCTTAGTCCACAAACCAATATTGATTCCAGTATCTTAGCATATTTGCTGGGCAATACAAATGGACGGTTGTGGTACTCCATTAAATCGCTATTGAGCAGAAATGAATTCTCTTGGTGGTGTTCAATATTGGAATCTGATTGACAACCTACAACAGGTTTAAATCAGCTGACACTTGTACTCCGAATATGTATCCTTAAGAACTCTGATACAGATATGGAGGTTGTCTAGAAACGGCAAATTCTATTTTTATTTATAATATCAAAACCTTGGTAAAGGCAGCTGGAGTCGAGCCCCAACCCCGGCAGTAAATAAAGACTTTCTAACTTTTCCTGGAAAAAATCGGGAATATTCCAGTAACTACAATGAACCAACATAGCTTGACAGCTATATAGCCCAAAGGTTATACTTAACTATGGAATGGGAAATTGAATATACAATGGAATTCGAAAAGTGGTGGGATACACTAACCGTTGAAGAGCAAGAATAAATAGCTGTTTCTGTTGGCCTTCTTGAAAAATTAGGACCAAATTTACCACGGCCTCATTCTGATACCGTAAAAGGATCAGCCCACAGCAACATGAAAGAACTTCGAACTCAGCATGCTGGTGAACCTTTTAGAACGTTATATGCATTTGATCCAAGAAGAACAGCCATTCTTCTAATTGGAGGAAATAAGTCGGGAAATAAAAACTGGTATAAAACGTTTATCCCAATTGCTGACCGATTGTTTACTCAACACCTGAAAGATCTCAAAAAATGAGGATCAGCCATGGCAAAATCATTCAAATTATTAAAAAACAAATTGTCCTCTGCAAGCCAGGTCAGGATCGACGAAAGAGTTAAAACAGCTCTCAAAGAGATGCCTCTAGCAGAACTTCGCCAAGCACGTGATCTCACCCAAGAACAAATTGCACGAAGTCTGAAAATCAAACAGGCATCTGTATCAAAAATGGAAACACAGACAGATATGTATATCTCAACAATGCGAAAATACATTGAAGCGATGGGAGGAGAACTAGAAATTATAGCAAAATTTCCTGAGGGCAGTGTCAAAGTTGAAAAATTTAAATCAATCGAGTCTTAGCTCCAACCACCATGGTCAAGAACTAGAAACACCGCGAAAGAAAATAGCCGAAATAAGAGAATAACAATCTCTACGATTTCGGCTACTTTAATGGTGGAGGCGGCGGGAGTCGAACATGCCACCCTCAACAGCAACCTATCTACACGAAATATTTAACAATTTAACAACGGGTTCGTCACCACTTTGTACAACTATCTTGTGTAAATCGGTTGTACAAGTTGGTTGAAGTTTACAACTGCTACTCTGATATCTGCACACAAAACGAACTAAAAGATCTACCCCATTACTTAATTTTCAAGTGGGAATCGAACCGAGATCCTTCTCCCCTAAATCTACATTTTATCTACATCACCACATGAATCTCATTAAAATACAAATGAGATAAGAACACGAAACAGAACACAGTATACTGCATGGATCAAGGGAGGATCACCTATCACCCGATCAGATACAGGGAACAAATGAGGAACTGTCTCCTAAAATGGTCCCTGTATTATAGTTTGCTATACACAGCTACAAACTTGTGAGATAGATCGCATTTGTCCGCTGTGTATAGATGGAAAAACACTGAAATATTTACCCACTGGTGCCTAATCCATTACTTTTCATTGCAGGGACCGATGGTTATCCAAGC
>JAAELB010000224.1 GCA_024227155.1 Desulfobulbaceae bacterium | reverse complement strand
CTTCAATCAAGACAGCAGCAATAACTGTGGATTATGCACGTCTTAAAAAGAGGATACATAGCACCCCTTACATCGCAGACAGAATTCAACAGGCAACACACTCAATCGTCAACAATATCCGGTTAACCACTTTTGCTGCCTCTGGTACCATTGCCATAGTATTGGGAGTGTTTTTTTTATTAGGGGTATCAGGACTGGTATTACTGTACGGTTTAAAATGCTTCTTTGGACTAAACGTTTTCGTAGATAATCATCTGATTGATTTTTTTTAATATGAGATGCTGGTGGGTAAACCGTTAAGGCTTATCTAAATATAAACTCAGCTTTGATTTAGTTTCAAGAAAATCAATTCTATCCAGATCTTCACCTACAGAACTCTATCGAAGAGTTACTCAACAGCCAGGAGACCTCTCATTTTGAGAGCGACCTTCTTATAACAAGATCACGGCTTATCACAATTAAATGTTTGATTTAAAAACATTAGCATCACACAACCGTAAAGGTACATTTCCTGCATAGATAATTACAAAGTGTTGAATTATACCATTTTACATCCTATGGAAATTATTGCTCTGTGTAAGAGAGATATACAACTATAACGATTCAACCTGGATACGAACATCCAGAAAAACTGCAATTGACAGTAATGGAGGACACTAACATCATGGAACTTGAAATAAAAGAAACCATAGTTGCCAGACGTATGGAAAAACGTGGGCTCATGAATCGCGATATCTCCTTTTTCCTCTCAGCGTGGAGACATATGACTCAAAAAAGGTCCGTTGTCGACTGGAAACACATTAAACCAGTTACAGGTGACCAGGTCTTCAAACTCCCGGAAGAAACAAGTCTCAAATATAACGAGCTATATGGGTTGGGAGAGCAGGAAATGTCTAAATGTGCCATCGTCAAACTCAACGGCGGTCGCGCCACCACCATGGGTGGAACAGTGCCGAAGTGTATGATTCCCGTAAAAAATGAGAAAAACTTCCTCGATATCGTTATGGGACAGATCATGGCATCAAATGATCGCAACGGAATTGAAATGCCCCTTATCTTGATGAATAGTTTTTTCACCGATCATGTTACAGAGAAAATCGTCGGCCAAACCCCGTTGATTATCATGAATTTTATACAAAATGAATACCCTCGCATACGTGAAGACAACCTCATGCCCTTGGATACCGGTACAGATGATGACTGGTGTCCGGCTGGACACGGTGACTTTTTCTCAAGCCTTGAAGGTTCTGGTTGCCTTGATGGTCTCTTGGAACTTGGATATACATATGCCTTTATCTCGAATATCGACAATCTCTCGGCAGAGGTCTCTCCCGTTATTCTTGGACAAATGGTCTCAAAAAACCATGATTTCATGATGGAAGTAACAAAAAAGACAGCAAATGACATAAAAGGCGGTGCCCCTGTCCGGTACAACGGCAACCTGTCCCTTCTTGAAATTGCCGAGGTTCCTCAAGATAATATGGCAGATTTCCAGGACATTGAAAAATTTCAATTTTTCAATACTAATAACCTCTGGATTGATTTAAAGGCCCTTAAAAAACTTATAACAGAACAACGGCTTAATCTTCCTATCATTCAAAACAGGAAAAACATCTGTGAAAGAGATATCATCCAAATTGAGACAGCCATGGGGGCTGGTTTACAATGTTTTTCAAGCCCAGGCCTTGTTGAAGTTCCCCGTAATCGATTCACACCCGTAAAAAAAATGGAGGACCTCGTGGAATTACAATCAGATCTCTATACAATGAATACAAATTACCAGTTACAAAAAAAAACAGCTGAAAGTTATTAGCTGCAAATTCTAAGCAGGGGAAGTTTGTTTATGCGAAACTATGATTTTTTGGATATTTTTTTGCAAAATGACAGTACTTCTTTCAAATTGCTTTAATCATAAGAGATTGCTTTTTACAACATGCTAATCCCCAACAGATATTTACTCAAACTACAACAAGTTACACCTTGCTTTAAACTGGTTTTTTGATTTCGTTGTCATAAATAACGGACTTTTTTGGTAATATAGTCAAATCACTATATAATAGATATTGGCTCAGGGTTCATTTGACATTTGACAAGATGTTCAAACTTACGTCACACATTACAGATTAAATAAACTCATTGTTCAAAGATTTTTTAAAAACTGGAGAGCATAATGAAGCAGAGTGTAGTGAAATATCCGAGAGAGCCCAAAATAAAAGGATTGAAAACTTCACATGCCATTGAACTCCTCATAATTTTACTGTCTTATATCTTGGCAGGAGGTGCAGTTGCACAAGAGGTAACACCTAAAGGCATCAAGCTGTATATTGATGCTGATTTCACCAATGCCAGAACCTCAAGTATCTCAATAGAACGAGGAATCCGAACTGCTCTGTCAGAAGTGGGCAATTTGCTGGAGGGGTATACTGTAGAGATAGTAAAGAAAGATCACCGTGGCAACACTAGGCGCAGCCAGGACAATCTGTCAGATTTTATCAGTGATAAGAGGGCACTGGCAGTATTTTGTGGCCTCCACTCACCACCGGTTCTGGCAAACCTGGAGTTTATCAATACCCAGGGTGTTTTGCTGCTTGATCCCTGGGCAGCAGCCGGCCCAATAACACGTTACTCAAATGGGGATAATTGGGTTTTCAGACTCTCCGTCGATGATACCAAGGCAGGGTTCGTCATGGTGGAGCATGCTGTTAAGAGAGGATTTAATAGACCTTTTCTCCTTCTTGAAGATACAGTATGGGGAAAATCTAATGAAAGAACCATGATAAAAGCCCTTCATGAACATGACAAGATACCGGCAGGTATCCTTTGGTTTAACTGGGGACTCAAGGAGCGAGGAGCCAGAATACTCTTGAGGGAAATACTTGAAACAGGGGCTGACACCATCCTTATGGTGGCAAATGCCCCTGAAGCCAAGGTTTTCTGCCGTGCTTTTCTCTCTCTCGAGGTTAATAAGAAAATCCCCATCATCAGTCACTGGGGGCTCACGGGGGGCGATTTTCCCCAAAACATTTCCCATGATCAGCGACAACTCCTCGATCTGACTTTCCTGCAAACCCGGTTTTCCTTTGTTTCAAACCCTGAAGACAATTATGGCAAACAGGTCTTTCAAAGGGTCAGAAAACTCTATCCAAAATCCATCGAAAGTGTTGGAGATATAAAAGCCCCTTCAGGATTTATCCATGCTTATGACTTAACCCGTCTGCTCATTGCTGCCGTCCAGGAGTCAGGTCTGACAGGAGACATTACACAGGACAGAGAACGTATTCGCAATGGCCTGGAGCACCTGCAACAACCCGTCAAGGGATTAATTAAGACCTACATTACACCTTTTCAACCCTTTGAGGCACATACTCCCGACGCCCATGAGGCCCTCGGAAAAAAGGACTTAATCATGGGAAGGTATAATAAAAACAATGAAATCGTCCTCATAGGAAGGGAAAAACCATGAAGATACTTCCTGCTCAATTTCGCCTCCCGAGGGCTATTACTTTCTTTTCCCTTGCAGTTGGGATACTGCTCATCATACTTGTTAGTGTAATGGCTTATTTTCAGGTTGGAAAATCCTTTGAAAAAATGCAGAAGGATATAATCGAGCATGAAATTGCAGAACTGAGCCAGGCAGCCCAGACATTTCTCCAACATCGCCTGGCAGTACTTTCCGATCATGCACGATTTCCAATCCTCACCCAGGGGGTAATGCAACCCGAGACGCTGCAGGCAAACCTGGTTGACTTCATGGAAGGCTTGTCCATTCTGGGGGAAAAAAGTCAGCTTGCATTACTTGATTATAAGGGAAGAGACATACATTCGACCCAGGAAAAACCTGTTTTCAACTATACGGGTGAGCAATGGCTTTTCCAGTTACTCTCAGGAGAACGCAAGGAGTACGTTGGCATAAGCATTAAGAACAACG
>JAAELB010000223.1 GCA_024227155.1 Desulfobulbaceae bacterium | reverse complement strand
TCATCTTCTGCAGTTTCGACTGAAAATCATCACCGACACCCTGAACCTGCAGGTCCAACAGGCTGACCCCTCCTCTTAAGAGATATGCTCTGGTATGTGACTATTTCAAAAACCGTACTAGAAATTGCACGGTCTTTGAAAGTTTTATCCAATCCATCAGTTTGTTGGCTGTTTTTCACAGTTCAGTTGTCATTTTAGACAAGGCTGAAAAAATTAAATTGTTTGGCAAGGATATATTATGAACTAATTGCAATTTTATTCGAAACTGCAAATATTACAACCAGCCCTTGGCTTTCAAAAATTTATCAGGAATTCGCAGCTCAATTTTAGCCATAATCTCTTTAAGATAGGCTTCCCAATCATGAGTTCCCATATAGCTCCTCATCTCGTCTTCTAGTGAAACAGACCTCTATAAAAAATGGGTGTCAGATGCGGTCAGCTGACTGCCTGCATTGGTAAGCCTAAAAGACTCCTATTAGAAAATAGGAGATTGCTGTATCAGTCTGTTATGGAAGCAAAATAATCATCAATCTCTTGACCTTCAAGTATTCTTTCTTTCTTCCCCTGTGACGAGAAAATACCTTGCGGTGATTCAATGACCTTTAACGCTTCAATATCTTTGCGATAGATTTTTTTGGTGAAATAAAACTTATCCGGTCGCTCAAAACCGAGCTCCTC
>JAAELB010000222.1 GCA_024227155.1 Desulfobulbaceae bacterium | reverse complement strand
CCCAAATGTTCTAAACCATAAATTGGTGGTTGCATATTACAAATCGGTTTAAGGCACATTATAAAACCAATTAGACCATGGCATTGGGCCATTTACATGCAAAAAAGTATGATTAATCTGGCTATTATTTTTAATAATAAGATGGTTTGGGGCATTTGGAAACAGTAGTCTGGCATCGCACAGCCGCTCATTTTGGTCTGTATTGCAAAAAAACTGCTTTTTTGAAAGGCGTTTTTTCCAAGCATGGTTAAAGTCAATCTTTTTAACAGTGTAACCATATGCTTTGAAATATTGAGCCCAAATTGTCCATGGATCATATTAAGGGACACCCCCATATGGTGTAAGCATCAGATGCATAATAACCTGCATTGTCATGTTGATATTTTAATTTTTTCAGACAATTTTTATGAAAAATTAACTTTTTGAGCCGCAACCTTTATCATATATCACGATTTTACACTACCCTATGTATTATTTATATATCTTACTATGCATTAACAAACTTCTATGTCATCTACACATTATTCTGAATGGTTAAACAATGCTGTATCTATAACACTGATGGTGCTATGGCTGAAAATGTACCCCTATCCCCAAATAACTATGAATTTGTACCAATCAGTCGTTCATTTCACTGTGCTCTTAT
>JAAELB010000221.1 GCA_024227155.1 Desulfobulbaceae bacterium | reverse complement strand
TACCAAGTGGACTCACCCTCCAATGGCCGCCCCCTTATAAGCAACAACTGAAGCCCATAGCTTCCTTCTTATGCTGAACTACCACCTTGATACAGCTCACTGATACACTCTGGGAAATAGATGTTACCAGAGTGCTGCTGGATGAATTTGAAAGACATGTAGTTTTATTGACTAAACTAATAAAACTATGTGCTACTGCAAGATAGATGTTGATGGTACTTTTATGCTTTAATATAAAGCAAAGGCGAGCTTACAAACAACCACAAAATGATGTCCACCCACTTGTGCATTTAATAGAAGTGTACATATTTGGCGACCTTCCCAGGATCAGGACCAGTAACAGACGGTTTCAGACGCCAACAGACGGCCCCACACGCGCGTAACGATGCCTCTATGCTGGCCTGCCTTGACGGACTTCATGGAATTTTCTGAGCCCCTATAAAGATGATGGTGGTGAGTGCATATTTTTGGTATTTTGCATTTTTGCATGCTTTTGGCTACGTGATTTTGATTGCATACTTGACTTGTCCCCTGTCCCATTTTAAAAGTCATCGTTTAGCCATGAAATGTAGGTCAGATACATGTAGGTCAGTGACATGTAGTGTTCATTGCGCCCAGATAGGAATTTGGAATATGTTTTTGAAATTTAAGCCCACCCCCCACGAAATTTTAGACGGAATTTTTATGCATGTTCACCACCAGACCCCCCTGCCCCCCTTTGATGCTATGGATTTAGCAGTACCCCCCCTTGATGCTATGGATTTAGCAGTGGATAACTACGAGAAACGTAGAGTACATGTACATGTACACCCCAATGTAGGAGCAAATGTTGCTGATGTCCGTGCCCCTTTACCCGTCCAAAACAAGCCCCTGAAGGCCCTCAGCAACTAAATGAAGACCCCCTGCACCCCACGACCCCCCTATAGACCCTATGATAGTGATGGACGAATGTTTACAAGGTCTATATTCCCAAAAACGTATACGTTAAGATTTACACGAGACCAGCATAGTTGTGCTAAAACGTGATGCTGGGTCTGGATTTTTTTTAAATATTGGAAGTATTT
>JAAELB010000220.1 GCA_024227155.1 Desulfobulbaceae bacterium | reverse complement strand
GGATAATTCTAGTTTTGCCTTTACAAGCGCGCCCATGGGCTTATCTACCAGTTGCGGGTTATTGACACTAGTTATGCGGAAACACCTAGCACCAGTGTTGGGGAAGTGTGCTATAACCTATGCAGATGATGTATTGGTGGTGTCACCACTTTGGTCACAAAAATTTGGCTATCACCAGCATACAAATGACACAGATAGAGTATTAAGGTGCCTTCAGAGGGCTAATTTAAAAATACATCCAGGAAAGGTAGCGCTAGCACGATTCGAAATAACGTTTTTGGGACATCTGCTTATGGGAGCAGGAATAACAAGGGCTGATAAACACATAAAAGCACTGGAAACTTACCCTTCACCTACAACAGTAAAAGAATTAAAACAATGGATGGGACTGGTAAATTATTTTGTGACCCATATTCGCAATAAGGGAGAGTTGTTTGTACCATTATGTACTCTGTTGAAAAAGGACGTTGTGTTCAATTGGACAAGGGAATGCGAGGAAGCGATGCGTGAGATAAATGAAATATTGACTAGT
>JAAELB010000219.1 GCA_024227155.1 Desulfobulbaceae bacterium | reverse complement strand
TTGCACCAAAGACTTCGATGGCCTCCAGCTCAGCTTTTTCTTTGAGGTCTTTTTTTAATTCATTCTCTAAAGAGGGGACTAGGAGTCGATTGTAGCCATCTTCAACTGCGAGGGTAATCTGAGGTTTTTCATGTGCCTTATACACATATTTATTTTTAAGCAGGTTAAGAGCCGTATCCTCTGGTGGTAGAATGGTAAGAGATAAAAAATTCTCTTTTTCACCACGAAGCATGGCTAAGAATCTATGCCCTGCAAGTTTAGTAACAGGCTCACTCCATAGAAAATAGTCCTTAAACTTTTGGCCATTCTCCTTGTTTTTCTCTATGGATTTTGAAATGATAACAGCCCTTGAGAAAAAGAGAGAACGGAGTTGCTTACGGCTAGATATATCTTCATTGATCCGCTCTGCAATGATATCACGAGCGCCAGCGTATGCATCCTCAACTTCATTGACACCCTTTTCGAAATCGATGAAATTTTGTATGTTGAGGCTCAGAGGTTTTCCACTAAAAATTGCTTTGGCCAATGGCTCTAGACCTCTCTCACGAGCAATAGTTCCACGAGTTCTACGTTTTGGCCGATGGGGGAGGTAGAGGTCCTCGAGAACCGTCAGGTTGGGGGCTGAGGCTACCTGTTTTTGCAAGGTCTCTGTCAAGATACCCTGCTTTTCAAGAGATGTAAGGATACTTTTCCTTCTGTCATCCAGGGCCTTGAGTTGTTCAACGGTGTCGCGAATGGCACTAATCTGGACTTCATCAAGAGAGCCGGTCAGCTCTTTTCTATATCTGGCAATAAATGGAATGGTTGCACTTTGATCCAAAAGAGAGAGTGTGTTCTTGACAGAGTGCGAAGGCAAGTTCAGTGTATTTGCAATCTGGTGGGTATAGGTCATGATGTATATAGATATGTGAGGAATTATATTATTGTTGCGATCCATTATACAATACCTTTAAGAGTCACACTCGGCAAGGCCGTAATAGAGGTAGGGTAAATTGAATTGACAATAATAAAATGTTTGAGTTTTCACGGTCTGGCATATATTCTGTTAAATAATGGCAGCTACTTTTAAAATGTACCTCAATATAGAAACTATGGATTCTAAACAACGTATCATTGACCAAGTAACAACCTTAGCTGTTCTGAAACCTCTGACCTCGGAGGCCAAAGAGGCCATTCCAAGAGGCCAACTGGAGGGGGAATTTGTGTGTATCAAAAAGCTTCCCTTTAAGATTGGACGAGAGTCGAGAGTGAAAAGAGTGAAAGGTAAGCTCGAGCGATTGGAGAGGCCTAAGATGGGAGGTAAAGAGCCCAATAATAATCTCTACCTCGTCGATCAGGGACGTTTTTTAAACATTTCCCGTGAGCATCTTCAAATTGAACGTGACGAGAATGATTTTGTTCTG
>JAAELB010000218.1 GCA_024227155.1 Desulfobulbaceae bacterium | reverse complement strand
TTACAACCCGTTTTGCTTTATCAAAGAGAGTCTGGCGGTCATATAGGCTTTCCTCCTGTTTCATTTAAGGTGTCATACGTGATCAATATTTGAAATTGCTTTTAAGGACCGTACACCTTATCATATGAACATCTTACTTGCCCTTTATTCCACCTACTACACTTAAAAAAATCTTTGTATATCAATAATATGAAAAGTTTTTTTAAGTACAGGATGCGAAAAAATTTCGGCGTAATATGTCCATGTTATTTAGCTCCCGTTCCTAATTATTGTTCGTCGTGTTGCTCAAGAACCTCAATGATCATTTCCTTTAGTTCCTCAAGCCCTTCACTGGTTTCACCTGAAATAGTCAAGAGTTTGGCATTCTTTTTGATAAAATAACTTTCAAGTTCGTCCTGTATCTCAGAAATCATCAAATCTTTTTTATTTAATACCAGAATTTGGCTTCTATCGGCAAGTTCCTCTTTATAAAGCAATAATTCCTTTGAAATTATCTCAAAATTATCCTTAACTTTTTCATCTGCCATATCCAGCACATGAACAAGCACTCTGGTCCGTTCCACATGACGAAGAAATTTATGGCCCAACCCTACCCCTTCATGTGCTCCTTCAACAAGACCTGGTATGTCTGCAATTATACATGGGTTACTGAACTTAAAATTCAGTACACCTAATTGGGGTTCCAGGGTAGTAAAGGGATAGGATGCAATTTTGGGGTTGGCCGCAGAAAGTTTGGACAAGAGAGTAGATTTACCAGCATTTGGCAAACCTATAAGACCCACATCGGCAAGAAGTTTAAGCTCAATTTTCAACCATAGCTCGTCCCCTGGCTTACCACTGGTGGCTATCCTGGGGGCTCTGTTCGTACCACTTGCAAAATGTGGGTTTCCAAGCCCCCCCTCTCCGCCTTTAGCAACAACAAACGAGGAAGACTCTTCAGCGAGATCAACTAAAACTTCATCGGTTTCAGCGTCTTTAATAATGGATCCGACAGGAACCTCAACGATACACAGCCTGCCATACCTGCCATGCATGTCCTTGCCCTTGCCGTGCTCCCCTCTTTCAGCTTTGAAATGCGACTTATACTTAAAGTCTATAAGTGAATTCAAGGCCTTGGAGGTTCGAATTATAACATCTCCTCCCTTACCACCATCACCGCCATTAGGGCCACCTTTTGGTACATATTTTTCGCGGCGAAAGCTAACACAGCCATTGCCTCCATCACCTGCTTTTACAAAAAATTTTGCTTCATCAATAAAAGCCATTGGTAACCCTGAAATGAATTTTTTTTAAAAAAAAACTCGACCTTCAATTTGAATTGAGGTCGAGTTTCAGATCCTGAAGGAATTGCTAAAAGACAACCCCAGGAAACTATATGACAGAACTTAATCAGGCAGCGGGATAAACACTGACACGTTTTTTGTTCTGACCAAAATCTTCGAAGGTTACAACACCATCAACTTTGGCAAACAACGTATAGTCACGACCACATCCAACGTTTGTCCCTGGATGAATTTTAGTGCCCAGTTGGCGTACCAGTATATTACCAGCTTTCACGATCTGTCCACCAAATCTTTTGACCCCTCGCCGCTGACCAGCGCTGTCACGACCATTCCTCGAACTACCACCTGCTTTCTTATGAGCCATTTCCCACTCCTTTTCTTCAGCTACAACACTATCAGCTGTAAATTCTTTGGTACCTCAATAAACTATCGAAAAACTACGCTGAAATTTCTTCTATTTGCAGGGCAGTATAAGATTGTCTATGACCGTTCTTTAAACGATAGCCTTTACGGCGCTTCTTTTTAAAGACAATGACTTTTTTGCCCTTGCCCTGCTCGGCAATTTTCGCGGTAACTTTGGCGTTTTCCAGTACAGGTTGTCCCACCTTCACCTCTTCACCATCCACAACCATAAGGACATCACTAAGATCTATGCTATCACCAACATTGCCTTCAAGCTTTTCAACGCGAACCTGATCTCCGCACGCAACTTGATATTGCTTTCCACCTGTACGTACTATCGCATACATATATAAACCTCTTTGAGAATAACTGATCAGTTTTCAATAAAAAAACTACGGAATATTTAACAAGAACCTTTTATTTAACAATTTTGACACAGAACTGTCAACACAATTCAACAATATCTCTGCATTTTTATCACACCATTGTAAACAAAAAACCCCTGGATCAAAAACAAAGAGCATCCAGGGGTTCAGAACGTATTGATGAGGGCTACTATAATCAGCCAGCGTACTCCAATCTGGCCTTTTCTTTCTCTGCCCTTATTGCGCAAGCTCTGGCAAAAGCAGCTTTTTTTCCATGTTTGGCAATGGAAACAGATGTCTTTCCCTGCTTACCCTGATGAGTAACCCAACTCACCTCGTAACGATTCAGTTTATCATTTAGGCGGACTCCAACCACACCCGTACCAGAATTGCTCACGGTAACCATATGCTTATTGGTCCTGACCTTACCGAGTTTCTTTTCGGTTTTATCTCGCCAGCTGATTGCCGATAAAAGGCTTGAGTATCGACCACCGCATTTCCTGTCTGAAAAAAATTTAGAATGAGTTTTCCCCAGGAAACGCACCCGCACATACCAGCCATGTGTTCTCTTTGACTCTTGATCTATACGAGCAATATCTTTATGTTTCTCAAGAAGCAGTTTTTGTTTTTTATCGTCTTCCATAATGCAACCTCAATGATAGTAATTACTTTACTCCGATCCATAGAACGGATACAACTGACCCACCTGCTACACAACAGACGAATCAAAAATAGTAGTATTGCTTGTTAAGAAACCATCGAAACCTGACAACACCTTCCAGCTGAGTTAATTAATTACTATGGAGCATAATGTCAAGAGTTTTTTTAACCACTCCGTAGTATCACGCTCCTGTAAATTCAACGCCTTCAATGATTTTCTAAAAATATTTCAGCACCTTAAAATCCTAACATATTTCTTATAATGACCATAAATAACCAAGAATTACACCAACTCATCTCAACCATTAAAACCCTTCGTGGAAAAAACGGATGCCCCTGGGATATCCGACAAACCTCGAAAACCCTGGTTAAACATCTTAAATCTGAATGTAACGAACTAATCGAAGCAATAGAAAAAGAAGACCATGAAAACATCTGCGAAGAATCTGGTGATCTCCTCTATTTAATTCTTATGCTTACCGAGATAAACAGCGAACAGAGCAGATATCAACTCAAAGATGTCATCTGCGAAGTTAACAGTAAACTTATCCGTAGACACCCCCATGTATTCCAAGGCACACCCTACGAAAACGAAGAGCAACTCAAAGAACAGTGGCTGAAAATCAAATCTCAGGAGAAGAACAAATAATCTGTTTGACACAGCCACCTGATATATGTATATTAATCAGTTTTTACCGTTAGGCAACTTCGCTTTACTAGGAAGCGTAGGTCTAATTTATTTTGCATAATAACAACGGGTTATTATGTCCTTCTCGCTCTCTGCAATCAGCAAAGTGCGAGGGCCGCAAGGCACGGAAATTTAATTTTCCGGACAATCCATGAGTCCACGAGGAGGAAATCATGAGAAGGTACGAAACGATCTTTATTTTACGCCCAAATGCTGGGGAAGAAGAGATCAACAAAGTCATTGGTTACACCACTGATATTGTTGCAGATGAAAAAGGTTCTATAATTGAGATGAACAAATGGGGTATGAAGAAGCTTGCATACCTTATTAAGAAAGAGAGCCTGGGATACTATGTTTACTGTGATTATGCCGGGACACCAGCAGCTGTCGCAGAAATCGAGCGTAAGTTTAGAATTGATGATGCAGTTATGAAATATATGACCATCAAAACAGCCGCTGCAATTAACGCTGAAGAAATTCAACAAGCTATCGCTGATGTTTCAGCAAGAGAAGCATCTGTTGCCGCCGAAGCTGAGGAAAGCGAAGCTGCAAATGGTGAAGCTCCTACCGAGGAGTCCACTCCAAAGGTAGCCGCTGCTGAAGCTCCTGTAGCTCCTGAAGCTGAGTAACCAAAATAATATCCTAATTGATCTAATATCCCCAGGAGGGCTATACGATGGCACCAAGACCACAAAAGAAACTATTTTCCCGCCGAAAATCCTGTCGGTTCTGTTCCGATAAAGAACTGGTTATAAATTACAAAGACGTTAAAACCCTTCGCAACTTTGTATCTGAGCGGGGCAAGATTATTCCTCGAAGAATCGTTGGTACCTGTGCTACTCACCAGCGTCAACTTTGCGAGGCTATTAAGCAGGCAAGACAAATTGCGTTCTTGCCATACTCAGGATCTTCCCAGGGTTAATTAAAGACTACGTGTTACAGGTTTACTAAGGTGACGATCCAGGCAGAGCAAAAACCAGACGTGCGGAAGATTATAGGGGCTATCCTGACCTGCAGTCTGGTTATTATACTGCCAGCTATAGAGTGGTCTCTCTTTGGCTGGTTGCACATGCTGCTACCCCTGCTTGCATTTCTGGTACTCGGTAAATATGGCGGATATACTGGTAAGAGGTTTTTACTCACTGCCCTGGCCCTGGCTGCAATTGTCCTGACCCTGCTAAACAGCTTTGATTTATTTATTTTTTCAGCGGTTTTTTTGCTTTCAGGTTATGTCTTGTTTACCTCTACAGAAAGGCAGGATACGATAGCAATATGCGGGCTTAAGACATGCGTAACCTTAGCTGTGGGGTGGACTATCATCCTCGGTTTCTTCACCTTTGGAGCAGAGATATCCCCTTATAACCAGCTGCTGCAAACACTGGATCAAGGAATTGGAGAAGCTTTAACGTACTACCGGCAAAGTGATACTGTCTCAGGGGATACAATGATTGTGCTTGAAACAACATTGTATCAAATGAAGGTGCTTGTACCTATTATTATGCCGGCTATTTTAGGCAGTATAATATTACTTGTCACCTGGTTTACCATGGTGATTGGCAATAATCTGCTGCTGAAAATTAATGGTGCATCCCCCTGGGTTAGCTACGGATACTGGAGCTTACCTGATAAACTCATTTGGCTCGTGATAATAACCGCTCTTGCCTCACTGGTTCCCGTCCAATCATTAAAGTTTATCGGCATTAACGGTATTATTTTACTGAGTATTATCTATGCATTCCAGGGCCTGGCTGTTGCAGTGTTCTACATGAATAAATGGAGTGTGCCCATTCTGTTGAGATCTTTTTTCTATGTGATGATGATCCTTCAATCATTTGGCACTATCGTTCTCATTATTCTTGGTATTGCAGATATCTGGTTCGATTTTAGGAAACTGAAACAACAAATAGTCAACGAAGAGAAATAATCGACATTGGTTCGAAATATAAGTGAAGCGTTGAGACTGTCACTTATAGATACATTTTCATAGGAGTTTAAAAATGGAACTCATTTTAAAAGAAACAATCAGTTCTCTCGGTTTTGAGGGAGACGTGGTTACAGTTAAAGCAGGTTATGGACGAAACTACCTCCTTCCACAAGGTAAAGGAGTTCTGGCTACTGAAGAAAATATGGCTGCTCTTGAAAAAAATAAGGCAGAGATCGAGGCAAGACGAGCAAAAGACCAGAAAACTGCTGAAAACACCGCAAAGAAGATTTCCGGTCTTGAGGTGATAATAGAGCAGCTTGCGGGCGACGACGAGAGGCTTTTTGGTTCTGTCACCAACGCCGATATTTGTGCTCAACTCGCCGAACTTGATGTTAAGTTAGACAAACGTCAAATCCTGCTAAACGATCCAATTAAGACCCTTGGTGAGACCAAAATTATGGTTAAAGTTGGTTTTAACGTTACCGCTGAAATATCAGTTAATGTTATTCCCATTAAAGCCAAGTAATTTTAAAACACCTCGCCCTGTGTTAGTAAGGGTAGCCGGTTAGCAGCACATTTTTTCATCTGCTGCGTCATATTGTACTATCAAAGCACACCTAGAGGGTTGACCTTCATGGTGTGTTTTTGTTTAATACTTAGTCTATGGTTTGTTCCTGAGATGATATTTTTTTCCCACATATCCCCACACTTTAGCCACAATGATTGATAACGCTATAATGTCTGAACCAAACATGTCTGTTGTGCCATCCAGGATACCACCTCAAAACATAGAAGCTGAGCAGGCTGTTCTTGGGTCTATCCTGTTAAAAGCCGATTTGCTTGGAACTGTTCTGGAAATCCTTAAACCCCATGATTTTTATAAGGACAGTCATAAACTCATCTACGAGAGCATGGTTGATCTATTCGACAAAAACGAACCCCAGGATCTCCTGACAGTCTCCAACCTGCTCTTAAACACAAATAAAATTGATAAAGTTGGTGGACCTTCATACCTTGCATCACTCACTTCCATCGTACCTGTTACCTCCAACGTGGGAAGTTACGCTAGAATAATTCGGGAAAAATCCATACTTCGCCGACTGATTTCAGTAAACAGTGATATCGCCCAGAGATGCTATGAAGAGCAGAACGATATAGACATCCTTGTTGATGAAGCAGAACAGGCAATTTTTGATATTGCAGGAAGTAAGGGTGAGGGGCATTTCACCCATATTAAATCAATCGTACCCAAGGCTTTTGCGGTAGTTGAGCAACTCTACAAACGCAAAGAACTCATAACGGGAGTTCCTACTGGCTATAGCGAAATTGATAAAATGACCGCCGGACTGCAACCATCTGATCTCATAATTCTGGCAGCGCGTCCTTCAATGGGTAAAACCTCGTTTGCCATGAATATTGCTCAACATGCCTCACTGGTTGAGAAAACGGGGGTTGCGGTTTTCAGCCTTGAGATGTCAAAAGAGCAGCTCGTCATGAGGTTATTGAGTTCAGTCGGACGTATAGATTCCCAGAGGATCAGAACAGGTAAATTACGAAGTGAAGACTGGCCAAAACTTACCAGGGCCGTCGGCATGCTCTCAGAGGCGCCTATCTATATAGACGACACCCCGGCAATATCTGTACTTGAAATGAGAGCAAAGGTCAGAAGACTTGCCGCCCAGCATGAGATCGGACTCATTGTTGTTGACTACCTGCAGCTGATGCGCGGCCGCAGCACAGAAAACAGAACCCAGGAAATCAGTGAAATTTCCAGGTCGCTGAAAGCCCTAGCCAAAGAACACGCTGTTCCGGTAATAGCGCTCTCCCAGCTTAATCGCGGTCTTGAGAGCCGTACTGACAAACGCCCAATGATGTCTGATCTGCGTGAATCTGGCGCTATTGAGCAGGATGCTGATGTTATCTGCTTTATTTACCGTGACGAAGTATATAACAAGGCAGAAGATAACCCTGACCAGGGAACTGCTGAAATTATCATAGGTAAACAGAGGAATGGTCCTACAGGCACCTCTAAACTTACCTTTATTAAAGAGTTCACCATGTTTGAAAACATGAGTAGCTATGAGGATTCTGAAGGTTACGAATAATCCGTTACTTCTTTACATTATTCTTTTCAACACACACTCTATATAGAGGCTGAATTATGACCACAGATAGCGGTGCCCCAACAAGGTACGACTTCAAGTCCATTGAGGACAAATGGCAGACAAATTGGGATAAAAATGAGACCTACAAGGTAGAAGAGGACGACTCTAAAGAAAAGTATTATGTGCTTGAAATGTTCCCCTATCCTTCCGGTCGTATACATATGGGGCATGTTCGAAACTACTCTATTGGTGATGTTGTCGCCAGATACAAAAGGATGAAGGGGTACAACGTCCTTCATCCCATGGGCTGGGACGCTTTCGGCTTACCTGCTGAAAATGCCGCTCAAAAAAACAACAGCCACCCAGCCACCTGGACCTATTCCAATATCGACTATATGAGGACACAGCTGAAGCAGCTTGGTCTTTCCTACGATTGGTCCCGGGAAATTGCTACATGTAATCCTAAATACTACCACTGGGAACAGCGCCTTTTTATCGAAATGTACAACAAAGGCATTGTTTACGAGAAAGTAACCACAGTGAACTGGTGCGAATCATGTCAGACGGTGCTTGCCAACGAACAGGTGATTGAGGGAACCTGCTGGCGCTGCGATGAACTTGTATCTCCAAGGAAGATGAACGGCTGGTTTTTTAAAATTACAGATTATGCTGAAGAGCTGCTTAGTGATTTGGATAAATTATCGGGTTGGCCTGAAAAAGTTGTTACCATGCAGAAGAACTGGATCGGCAAATCAACGGGTCTCACCTGTGACTTCCCAGTCGACTCCATGGAATGCAATATTTCTATATTTACTACCAGGCCGGATACCATTTTTGGTGTGACCTTTATGTCACTGGCCGCAGAACATCCACTTGTTGACCAGCTCATTGGCGGGAGTGAAAATGAAGATGAAATTCGTCTCTTTATTAAAGATATTCTCCTTGAGAAACAGCGGCAGTCTGTTACTGATGAACCTGAAAAGCGAGGTATTTTCACCGGTAAATACTGTGTAAATCCATTCAATGGTGTAAAAATCCCCATTTTTATCGCAAATTTCGTACTCATGGAATATGGCACCGGTGCTGTAATGGCTGTTCCTGCCCATGATGAAAGAGACTTTGAATTTGCAAAAAAATACCAGCTCGAAATCACTCCTGTGGTGATGCCAGGTGACCCTCAGCTTGATGCATCTACCATGGAAGAGGCTTCTACCGTTCCCGGGGTTCTCGTTAACTCTGGAGAGTTTAGCGGTATGGATTCCCTGGATGCCCAAAAGGCAATTATCAACCATGCCAAAGAAAACAACTTTGGTGCAGCCCATGTGACATACAGGTTGAGGGACTGGGGTATATCAAGACAGAGATACTGGGGTGCACCAATCCCTATGATTCATTGCGACAGCTGCGGGGTACAGCCTGTTCCTGAAAAAGATTTGCCTGTGACATTGCCTGAAGATCCAGATGCAGCCAGCAGCTGTGTACCCCTTCATCAGCGATCATCTTTTATAGAAACCATCTGCCCAGCCTGCGGTGGAAAAGCGAAGCGTGAGACCGATACCATGGACACTTTTATGGAATCATCCTGGTACTTCGCGAGGTTCGCCTGCCCGAGACACGACAAAACCCCCCTCGATCAATCCAAGGCATCATACTGGTTACCGGTAGACCAGTACATTGGCGGGGTTGAGCATGCTATTTTACACCTGCTCTATTCCCGATTTTTCACAAAAGTACTTCGAGATCTAGGCCACCTGGATATTGACGAACCATTTACCAACCTGCTCACCCAGGGCATGGTAATTAAAGATGGAACCAAAATGTCCAAATCCAAAGGCAACGTCGTTGACCCCAACGATCTAATCCAGGAGTACGGTGCAGACACAGTACGTCTTTTCAGTCTTTTTGCTGCCCCACCGGAAAGGGATCTCGAATGGAGTTCACAGGGCGTTGAAGGATCATCCCGTTTTCTTAACCGTGTCTTCCGCTTGATCTCTGCCAATAAAGATCTCCTTGATTGTTCCGTGGAGATACCTGATGATTTGAGCGAAGTTGGAAAAAATCTCCATAGGAAAACCCATCAAACCATAAAACGCGTCAGTGAAAACATTGAACATAATTTTCATTTCAACACCGCAATCAGTGCGATGATGGAACTTTTCAATGTTCTGAACACCAGCCTTGGTGACGACGGCAAGGCCGGGATAGAGCCCGGGGTTGCCAAAGAGGCCGTGTCGATACTTCTCACCCTGCTCTCACCGATGGTACCCCATTTTACTTCAGAAATGTGGGAGGAGATTGGCAACAGCAGTTCAATAGAGGATGTAGCCTGGCCGGATTATGACCCTGAAGCCGCAAAAGAGGATCTCCTCACAATTGTCATACAAGTTAACGGGAAAGTTCGCTCCAGGGTTCAAGTCCCTGCGGATATTACAGATGATGAACTCAAAGAACTTGCCTTAAACGACAACAGTACCTTAAAATTCATCGATTCTAAACCGATTAAAAAGACAATCGTCGTAAAGAAGAAGCTTGTTAATATTGTGGTTTGATACTACTATCAAACGCAAGAACAAGAGATGGTTAAGTCAGGACGAACTATTATAGCATCCATCTAATAACACAGGAGATTCTAAGTGAAAACGGTTCTAAGAATTGCATCATTATTTTTGGTTCTACTGCTAATTTCAAATTGTGGTTATCGCAATCCTAACGTCTACTCCGGCCCACATAAAAGCATTTATGTGATAGAGTGGAAAAATCGTACCAGTGAACTTAAACTAGACTCACAGATCTACAGGTCTTTGACCAAATGGTTTCAAAAGTCTGGCTCCATATCCACGGTGCGACAAAAAGCTGGTGCCGATTTAATTTTGGCAGGTGAAATTGTTTCAATCGAACTTCCAAGCCTTTCCTATGGTACAGACAATGTAGCAACCGAGGTGAAAGTGCGGCTTCGGGTTCGCTATATCTTAAAAGAGATCTCAACTAAAAAGATCTTGCTTGAGGTTTCTGATGAAACATGGACTGAAGAATACCTGGTCTCATCAACTTCAAGTGTAAATACAGACAACGAAGAAACGGCGCTTGAAACCATCATTGATGACATCTCAAAAAAAATCTATCAGAGAACGGTTGCCATCCTGCCAACATTATAAGTTAGTGCCTTACCACTTAAAAGCTGTAATAAAAAACAAGTAATTATGAGATCGATTTGAAATCATAAGCTTAGAGCTATCGGCAAGGCACTTATCCAGCGATTCTAAAAAAGTTACCGACTAGTCGGGTTAGTTATTCCTATTTACCCAGGGGCACCCCTTTCACGGATGCCCTTGGGTTTTTAATTATTCTCCAATATGCTTCGCATCGCTCAACTCCAATTTTCTTCCCCCTTCGTACTCGCCCCACTGGCCGGTTATACTGATCTACCCTTTCGGCTCCTCTGCCGTCGTTATGGTGCGGCCTATTGTGTCTCAGAGATGATAAGTTGCCACGGACTTGTCTATCTGCATTCAAACACAGTGCGGATGTTGAATTCTATCCCTGAAGAAAAACCTGTCTCCTTTCAGTTGTTTGGTGCAGAGCCAGATATTATGGCTGAAGCGGCCGTCATTCTGGAATCTTATCAGCCTGATATGATTGACATCAATATGGGGTGTCCTGTCAAAAAAGTAACCAAAAGAGGTGCTGGTGCGGCACTAATGACAAGACCGGATCTTGCGGAGGAGATTATCTCAAAAATTATTAAAAAAGTATCGCTTCCGGTGACGGTAAAAATCCGTTCCGGTAAAGATCAGCAAAACATTAATAGTGTTGAATTTGCAAAGATGATTGAGGGATGTGGCGCAGCAGCTGTTACAGTTCATGCCAGAACCTGGGCCCAGGGGTTTTCCGGAACCATTACCCCTGATATCATCAGAAGGGTCAAGGAGGCTGTAACAATACCTGTCATTGGCAATGGTGATATTCTCTCCCTGCAGGATGGCCGGACTTTAATGTCCGATACCGGATGCGACGGGGTGATGATAGGCCGTGGAGCATTAGGAAATCCATGGCTTTTCAGTGATACAGAAAGGCCTAAGTCATTAGCTGCAATCACCGAGGTTGCGAAACAACATCTTCAGCTCATGGAGCAATTTCTGCCTGCCGAAAAAGTTTTAGGTTATGTTAAAAACCAAATGTGCAGATACTACAAGGCATTGCCTGGATGTTCCTCCCTCAGAAGACAGATTTTTGATGCGCCCACACTATCTGCCCTAAAAGGGTTACTCACTGAAATGGAGTAATGCAAAGATACTATTTTGATATTTTCTTGATTTTCTTCAGTAACTTTTTACTCTCATTTTTCATCTCCTCAGATAATCCATCATCCTTTATAGCAGCCTTAAAATTAGACACAGCAAGGGGCAGTTTACCCTCATAGAGATTAAATTTTCCAAGATAGAAATTTGAAATACCATAACTACCTTCAATCGAAGCAAGCTGTCCGAGCTCAAAATAAACCTTTGAGTACTCAGGCAGTTCATACATTACCGCCTTGAAATATTTTTCAGCCTCCTGATTCCGCCCTGTCCTGGCCAGCAGTTTAGCCAGAAGGAATGTACCATACATGTCTGAGTTATTAACACGCAACGCCACTCTAAGGGTTCTCTCCGCTTTTTCATTTAAACCTGCAGCAACCTCTACTGCAGCTTTGTCAACTTTAAGTATTGTTTTGTTGGGATACTGTTCAATCACTTCCTTAAGCAAATTCAAACTTTGATCAAAATCATTTTCATTTTTCGCGATCTGGGCCATACCATATTTGGCCATACTTTTATGCATCTGAGAAGCTCTGCTGTTTGAAAGAACACTCGCGAAATATGGCCGTAATGAACTAGCTTCCTTCACCTGCGAAAGGATTCGGTACTTGAATCGTAAAAATTCAAAATCATCCGTCGCCTCTTCAAGCTCATCCACCCACGATTGATCCACATCTAAAAGAGCTTCGATGGTGCTCAGCCTCGCCTCGGGATTTGGATGAGTCAGCAGGTATTGTGGCAACTTATCGCTCCTATACCTTGCAATACGCCGCATTGTTTCCAACATGCGTGCCTGGCCTTCAGGACTTCTATTAAGATTTTTCATCCAGCTGTACGCCAGCAGGTCCGCCTCCTCCTCATGCATCCTGCTATAGTGCAGATTAAGGCTCTGCCCGGTTGCAAGAGCTCCTTGAAAAAGAGCAGGAGCTGCCGAGCCACCAAAGGCTAGTGCTGCCAAAGCAAGCCCGAGGGATGCGATTGATGTGTATTTCCCTTTCTCCACCCTGGCGGCTAAGTGACGTTTAACTATATGACCAATCTCATGGGCCAATACAGAAACCAGTTCATTTTCACTGTTCATTGCCCCTATAAGGCCTGAGTGAAAAAAAATCAGACCTGAAGGTGCGGCAAAGGCGTTAAACTCTCTATTATCTATGATAAAAAAATGGTAGTCAAAATATTGAATCCCGGCTACCTCAAGAACAGTTTCCCCAAGATTTGAGATATATTGTGTGATATCAGGGTCATCTATTAATTGAAAAGAAGATCTTATAGTGTAGAGTAGTTTTTCGCCAACCTCTCGTTCCTCACCGATATCAAATGAGTAGACCGGTAATACAGAGCTAAAGATCACAAATATGAATACAATCAGCCAGCTTACTACTCTACCCACGATAGACCGGAAATATTTCAAAACAGGTTCCTTAACAAAATTAATTACAGCCAAAAAAACACAGAAAATTGTTTTAAAAGACTAACCCCGTAAACAGCAAAAAAGACAGGTTAAGTACCTTCCCGAAATTCATTCATAAAAAACAACAGATAAGCGAAGACTTCGAATGAATTTCTAAGGCACTAAAGAAAATTAGCTTCAACGTTTTTTCAGCCACTCTACTGTCCTCCTCAATCCCTCTTCAGTAGTGACAATTTCCTTATAACCGAGGTCGTTTCGTGCCCGGTCCTTTGAAAAATAATGGGACTTTGCCAGTTGTTCTGCTAAAAACCTTGTCATTCTGGGTTGTTGTCGTATACGAAAAAGCAAAAATATTTTTTCAAGAATCCATCCAACCTTATAAGCAGTGGAAAACGGAACTGATTTTTCAATCGCATCGACCCCCATCCGTATAAAGAGATCGTCAATCCAATTCCATAGATTTACCGGCTCATCCTGACCTATAAAGTAAGCATTACCATTGGCACTACCTGAAGTCTGAAGGTTTTTTGCTGCTAAAATATGTGCTTCAGCCACGTTATCAATATATGAAATATCTACAAAGTTATGCCCAGTGCCAACACGTTTTAACAATCCTTGACGACCACTCTCAAGAATCCGTGGTAACAGGTGAGGATCACCCGGTCCCCAGATGAGATGGGGTCGTATGGCACAGGTTTTCAGCTGAGTTGAGGCAGCCTGCAGTACCATTTTTTCTGCTATAACCTTACTCTTTGCATAATGACAGAGAAAACAAGAAGCATATTCCAGATCTTCACTACCTTCCTCAATATCTTCCCGGTTAAAGACAACAGATGGGGTAGAAGTGTAGACCAGAGATGGCACTTTAGCATTTTTACAGGCGGACAGCACACTGCTGGTGCCAAGTACATTGGTCGAGTAATAATCTTTCCAAGGCCCCCAGATACCCGCTAGGGCTGCAACGTGGAAGACTACCTCAACCCCTTCCACAGCACAAGCCATAGCAGCTGGATCAGTAATAGAGCCAACAATACACTCCACCCCTGCAGCTTCAAGGTCGGGATAGTTGTTACGCCCTATAACTCTGGTCTCAACACCAGAACCCGCCAGTCTTTTGACAATGGCCTTCCCTACAAAGCCCCCTCCACCCGTTACAAGTGCCTTTTTTAAGGGTAAATTTTCTTTTGTGCCCATATGGCTAGTTTCTCACGGAATATTTTAGCATTATGCCGAATATCGACAGGGAAATCCCTGTGACATAAGAAGTGTTTTATCTCAGAGGTAAGTCCGTTTTTACCCGCCAGAAGCTGAACTTCGCCCAATAAAAGATCGACATTTTCACACTCCTTTTCCGGCTCTACAATAAGCACAGGTTCAACATCACGGTTACGATTTTTTACCCCAACCAGCGCGGACCTGTAAACATTCTGATGCTCATTGACTACTGCTTCACAGGGGATAGTGTAATGTGTTACCTGAGAGGTAACGACCCTGTGGGCCCTTCTACCGCAAAACCAGAGCCGTCCCTTGTCATCAAGGTACCCCACATCCCCCATGCGATGCCAAAATGTCTGCCCGTCTGTTATTTTTGCAAGCTTTGTTTCTTCCGGGTTATTCATATAGGCTCTTGTAACCACATCGCCCTTTACGATAATTTCCCCAACTTCACCCTCTTCGACAACCTTTGCTTCACTAAATTGTTCGATCACATCATCGGAAAGTTCGATGGTCTTAATTTCGACCCCGGGAAGAGGTCTTCCAACACAGGTACCTTTACCAATTCTGCTCATTTCATAGGTCTCTGCCAGAATCTCTTTACTTTCTATAGAGACAATGGGCAAACTCTCTGTTGCCCCATAGGGCGTAAACACCTGTGCAGAAGCAGGCAGAATAGATTTCACCCTGCCCATGAGTTCGTAGGGCACAGGGGCACCTGCCATCAGCACCTTTTCAATGCTGGCAAGGACAATATTTTGTCGTACGCAGTATTTTGAAACGACATTCCAGATAGCAGGGGAACCAAAAGAATATGTCACGCCATATTTTTTGATGGAACTGATAAATTTCACAGGATCAACCTGGGCAGGTTTTGTTGAATCCATATCAGGAATCACTGAACAGGCTCCAAGAGCCGCTGAAAAAAGAGCAAATAACGGGAAGGCGGGTTGATCAACATCCGAGGCTCCGATGCCGTAGTATTCATCTATAAGCCGGAGTTGTGCACTGAAAATTGAATGTTCATAACAAACACCTTTGGGAGGACCGGTGGAACCGGTAGTGAAAATTATCGCCGCCAGGTCTTCACTCCCTGGTGAATAAACAGGATAGGCGGAAGGGTCCTGAACTATATTTTTGCTGATATCTTCCCCAAGAAGACCAAAAGAGTTACCACAACAAAACGAACCTTTAAGCGAAGAAAATGGCTTTTTGAATAGCTTAGAAAACAGTAGCGCCTTGGGGATGCCGACCAGGTATGTAGGCGCTACGCGCTCAATACATCGTAGTAAATTTTTATACCCCATCCCAGGATCAATCAGGACAATTGGAGTGCCCAATTTAAAAAGAGCCAGACTAAGACAGATAAAATCAATGGACGGTGTAACCATCAGCGTGACAACATCCCCCGGCTGCAGACCTTGATTTTGAAAATAGGCAGCATAGCCATCAGCCCTCTGGTTAAGACCTCTAAAAGTTATTTCCGAACCGTTTTTAGCCTCAATAATAGCGGTTTTGTCCCCATAATGACCGGCTATTTTCACAAAACTATCCGCTATATTCATCGCTTCTTCCATAGCAATCACCTCATTTATTAAGAAATGATTGTATTAAAGGAATCGCCTGCTGGCGTTTATCTTCGAGTATATAATGGCCACCATCTTTATAATAGTGGCTTTCTGCCTGGGGAAACCTTTGTATCCATTCATTAAAGAAGACATCATTAAAACAGAAATCTTTTCCTCCCCAAACTATCTGCATCGGCACCCCTAATTCATTCAATTGAGTTAGTCCCTGTTCTATCTGAACAAGCGTATCATAACTCACATGATCAGGTTCAAGAGGAATATCCTGCACAAATCTATGGGTGGCGATACGATTTTTCCAGGTATTATAGGGTGCGAGATACGCTTTAGCCACATCTGGATCCATTTTTGTGGTGACAGCCATAAATGTAGCAGGCCAGGCAAAACCGTTAAAAAATCGAACGATAAATTCCCCAAAAAAAGGCAGCCGACAGAGTCGAATCCGAAATGGAATCAACTTTGACCTAAATGCGGCGGTATTCAATACCACAATTTTCTTTATAGCCTCTGGCCTTCTGGTAGCAACCCCCATCCCTATAGCCCCCCCCCAGTCATGTACCACTAGAGAGAATTTGTCGATACCTAAGGTTGCCAGGAGCAGTTCAAAGTTAGCAATATGATTTTCAAGAGTATATTGATAGTCTTGAGGTTTATCTGAGAGGCCGCAACCGAGGTGATCAAGTGCTATGACACGGTGATTTTTTTTAACAGCAGAAATCAGATTCCTATAATAATAGGACCAGGTTGGATTACCGTGAACCATCACAACAACCGGCCCCCCTCCTTCATCTACGTAATGGAGTTTGCCGTTGTCAATTTCTAAATAGTTGGAGGAGAAAGGATATTCTGGAAACAACTGTCTTCCCTTGTGATAAATAATAGAAAATAAAAGTAAAACAAAGGACCCGGTCTACTATTAAACCGGACAAACCTTATGTTTTATCCCCTTAGTCAAATGGTTGTCAACTGTTTAACATCTCGAGCCTGTGATTGCCAGAGATCAACTCCACTGGTAATGATGCTACACACTCTAGCACATATATAAGTAGCTAAAATACGAGAATAATTCCTATCAAACAATTATCTCGCAACAAATTTCACTATTCTGTTGCTTTTATATAAGTGATATGCTAAACGAAGTCATTGTTGTGCTTTAAATGCCTTTTTTAAATGTGTTTTATATACTGTGTTTGACACAAAAATGTGGTTTTTTTTACACAACACATCGGATATCTAACTACTATGGTTAGGAATTTATTAAAGGTTCGGAGTTGAACTGAGTACAAAAGGAGTCGTACGATGGCAGAAGGAACAGTGAAGTGGTTTAATGATGCAAAAGGTTTTGGTTTTATCGAACAAGATGGTGGACAAGATGTTTTTGTACATTATTCCGCTATCAAATCTGAAGGTTTCAAGTCCCTCGAAGAGGGCTCCAGGGTGACTTTTGAGATTGTCGATGGCCCTAAAGGTCCTGCCGCGGACAACGTACAAAAGATGTAATTTTTTATCTCCACTAAGTTCACAAGCCCCCGCTGCACATCTGATGTTCAGCGGGGGTTCCTTTTTTTCTAGAGAAATCGCAGCTACATTGGAATCAAAGGTAAATATTCCGGCTTCCATCTAATTTTATCTATAATTTTTGCCAGCCGTGCCGAGTCGTTATTGTGTGCAAAATCTGTATAAACACAGGCTCTGCTAACACCTTTCTCAACCGCACATAAAGCCACAGCAAGCGCTACTTTTTTAGCCACCTTTCTAATTGCAGTGACAGATGGCATCAAACGGCCCTCTTCAAGCTGCTGCTCTGTCATCATCTTCGAAACGGCCCCGGCAGCAACGTCAAAAAATTCTGGCAATATCTCCCGTGCCCCTGAAACAAGCACTCCCAGCCCAATTCCTGGAAAAATAAAAGCATTGTTGCATTGACTGATACCGTATGACTGTTCCAGTGCATCCATAGTGGCACATGGATTTCCTGTCGCAACAAGGATGCCATCTTCTGACCATTTTCCGATGTTCTGACAAAATACTGCGGGGGCAGACACATGCTGAAAAAGAGGAAGAATAAGAGGTCTGTCTGTATTTTTTTTAATCTCACCAATTGCTTTATCGTTAAAAAAATAGTCTTGCCCAGTTGTCCCGATCAAAACGGTGATAGCAGCCTCTCTGATAATTCCGGGGATATCCACCGGATCGAAATCCCTTAACCACAAAAATTCGTTGACATCTTTAGCAAAACCTTTTTTGTACAAATCGATTTCCTGATCACTAATTATTAACCCTGTGGAATCAACTATAAAAATCAGATTACAGGCATCAGCTTCACTTAGCCCTGTCTTCACCAGAGCTCGTTTCAACTGTTCGGCAATCCCTACCCCGCTGGCACCACCTCCATAGATGAGATAACGTTGATCGCCAAGATTCTCTTTTTTCACTTTCATCGCTGAAAGAATCGCGGCGAGAGCAACTGCACCTGTTCCTTGAATGTCATCGTTAAAAGAGATAACCTCATCCCGAAACGCCTCGCATATTGAGAAAGCGTTTTGTGGTGAAAAATCTTCCCACTGGCAGAGAGCGTTTGGAAATACATTCCTGAACGCCCTTACAAACCTGCCAATAAAAGAGAGGTATTCCTCCCCCACCAACCGTTTATGCCGCCATCCAAGATATTGATCATCATCAAGCAGTTTCTTGTTGTCTGTCCCTACATCTAAAGAAATAGGCAAACAATGCCAGGGAGCAATTCCAGCGCCTTGCGTATAAATCATTAATTTCCCAAGGCAAACTGCAATTCCACCTGCACCTTGATCCCCCAGACCCAGAATTCCATGATTATCTGTTACCACAGCAATACGGATATCCCTGTGTGCAAAGCGTCTCAGAATATCCTCGGCGTGCTCAATATTACCTGGATAAAAATGGAGCCCATTGGCCTGTCTGAACATTGATGAATACCGTTGCACAGCATGCCCGACCGTAGGAGTGTAAATAATTTTTATATAGGTTTCAATATCACTTCGGATAAGCGCGTGGGCAAGAGTTGCATTACGATCATAGAGAGAACGAATGAAAATAAATTTTTCAATATCATCAACTTTTTCTATAACCTTTAAATGTGTATTTTCCACCTGCCCATCAAGATCGCGTACCCCCGGCGGAAGTGTCGCGTCTAAGGTGAGCCGTTTTCTCTCTTCGCTACTAAAGGCGGTCCCTTTATTCACATAACTACATGATCGTGCTGACGCTCCACTGGCGTAGACCACAATCTCACGAGTATTGCCATACTCATCATATCTAAATCGGTACAAATTTGAAGCCATACCCAGCCCCCTTGGTCATCTCAAAATATAAATGTACAATTGACAAGCCGCGCTCTATCCCCCATAATGGGTCGCCATGGAAACATGGCAAAATATCTTACAAAAAAGTGTAACCACTCTCGATGGGCTGCAAGAACAGTTGGATTGTGATATTACCGCATTAGGTGATGTAATAGCAAACTTTCCGATGCGGATTAACCCATATTTTTTAAATTTAATTCGTTCCCCGAATGATCCCATCTGGAAACAGGCCGTCCCTGATCCTGCAGAAATGGTTGACCGGGTGTGTATAGAGGACCCTCTGGGCGAAGAAGATCTTAGTCCAGTACCAAATCTGGTACATAAATACCCAAACCGAGTTCTTTTTCTTGTCACCAATAAATGTGCCATGTATTGCAGATTTTGTACTCGGAAAAGAAAGGTGGGAACAACTCGGATGCACGTCACACCCGCCACCCTCCAGGCAGGATACGATTACCTTAAGGATCATCCTCAGGTAACAGATGTGCTTATTTCCGGCGGTGACCCTCTCTTACTCGAAGATGATCAACTGGAAGATATTCTACAAAACCTGAAAGCGGTTCCATCCATTGAGATCATTCGTATTGGCAGTCGTGTTCCCTCTGTTCTACCAATGCGTGTTACAGACAACCTTGTTTCAATTTTAAAAAAATATCACCCACTATATATTAATACCCACTTCAATCACCCAAGGGAAATCACCCCCGAGTCTTCCGCCGCCTGCACCAAACTCGCCGATGGAGGTATCCCTCTTGGCTGCCAGACCGTTCTTTTAAAAGGAATCAACGACAATCCCAAAACCATAAAAGAACTTATGCTTGGCCTACTGCGAATACGGGTAAAGCCATACTATCTCTTCCAGGCAGATCTCACCCGGGGGATTGATCATTTTCGTACCCCCACAGCAACAGGGCTCGACATTATGAAACATCTATATGGTCATATTTCCGGTCTTGCCATCCCAACATTTGCACTGGACGGGCCTGGAGGAAAAGGAAAAATCCCTTTAACCCCTCAGTTCGTATTAGAAAATAATGGCAAAAACTTAATTTTTGAGAACTATTTAGGAGAAGTCTGTAACTACCCGGAAGTTGAATACTACGACTGAGCAGTTAGTTTGTGCCTGCCCATAGATGAGATTTTTTTCACTCCTCAAAACTTGCTTATCAATCCTCACTAAGGATATACTTCTGCTATATTATAAATATTTGATGAGTGTATTAAAAACAGCAACAACCCGTTTTGTGGAATGAACATTAATTTCGCTGAATAAGCTGCTTTTCTCAATACGGCTTGCAGCACAACTGCCTATAATTTTCTTCTCCCTGGAGTTTTATGAAGACTGAAGAATTATTAGAAAAAATAATGCAGTCGGATGAGTTACCCACCCTACCAACTGTAGCTTCAAAGCTTATATCACTAACGGCTAGAGAAGACACAACACTTGCTGATATTGGAGAACTTGTTGCACAGGATATGGCTTTATCCGCCAAAATTTTAAAGGTTTGCAATTCAGCCTTTTATAGCTTTCCCCAGAAAATCGGCTCTATTAACCAGGCGGTCAGCATCCTTGGAATAAATGCGGTTCGAAGCCTGGTTCTCTCCTTTTCCTTCCTCACCATGAAAGCTGGAAAAAATGAAAGCAGATTTGATTTCGAAAAATTCTGGCAACGCTCCCTCGCCTCAGCTGTATCAGCAAAGCTTATCCTGGAAAACGTTGAGGGTGCTGATACAGAGCAGATCTTTATTTCAGGACTCCTGCAAAATATTGGAGAACTGATACTTGCAAAAACCTTTTCTGAAGAATATGACAAGGTCCTCCACGAAGTCCTTGAAAACCAACACGATACACTTGGTGCAGAAGAAACAGTTTTTGGCCTGGACCACACAATAGTTGGAACTAAGGTCACAACAAACTGGGGGTTCCCAAACGTACTGGTCGAGCCAATCCGTTACCACCATGATCCCCATGAGTATAAAGGAAATAATACCACTCTTCGCACAACAATTGGTGCTGTATACCTCTCCGATCTTCTGGTAAATATTCTTTTCTCAGATACACCGGAACTCTTCCACAAACAGTTCAGAAAAGAAGCTGCAAAGCTTTTAAAGTTAAAACCTGAACCTATTGAAACCATCCTTGACCAGGTTCACACAAGGGTGGAAGAGGCCGGAACATATTTTAATTTAAAAATTAAGTGCAGCAAGTCAGTTCAGGAGATACTCCAGGAGGCAAACATCAGATTAAGTCTCATTAATCTAGACTATGATCAAATGAACAAACAGCTGATACAGGCTAAAATTCATCTGGAAAACCTCACCAGAGAGCTGGAAGAAAAAAACAGAACCCTGGACAATCTGGCAAATCTTGATGGACTCACAGGTGTTTTCAACCATCGCTATTTCCAGAATGCACTTGATCAAGAAGTGAGTCGAGCCATACGCCATGAAACCGAACTGTCGATTTTATTAATCGATATTGACCATTTCAAAAAATTTAATGACACCTATGGTCATCAGGTTGGAGATTTTGTCTTGACAGAGTTCTCACAGTGCTTGCAGGACAATATCCGCAAATATGATACCCTGGCAAGATACGGTGGCGAGGAGTTTGTAATTATTTTACCTGAAACCAATGCCGAAGACGCCCTGCTGGTTGCAGAAAAATTACGCGTTGCAGTAGATAGCGCAAGCTTTAAAGATCAGCTGGAAGAATATCATGTAACCGCATCCTTTGGCCACGCCTGCTGCAAACCGGCTGTACAGGAGAGTTTCGCCAAAGATAAACTGATCAACCAGGCGGATCTAGCCCTTTACGATGCCAAGGACAAGGGAAGAAACCGGGTTGCTACGTATGTTCCTAAAAAGAAGTGGTTTTCTTTTTAGTGACTTAGAAATTCCTTTCTTGGCAGTTTCAAGAAAGGAATTTCGTAAAGGAACTTATCCCGCGCTGTTCAGCGGGATTAAACCACCGATACAACCTACTCCATATTTCGACCTAACCCCTTTTTTAGTCAAAGTACTTATCCCAAGCTATTTCTCATTTATCCGGATAGCAAAAACCAACTACATCATATTCTCCGGATCCACATCAATCGTCAATCCACATTTTGAGGCAACCAGTTCAGCCTTGTTCTCAGTAATAGCACTACACAATTCCTGAACATCAGAGACAACCGCTCCCTTTACAAGAATTTGCCATCTAAAATTATCTTTTACTTTATCAAGCGGTGCTGGAGCGGGTCCGAGTACCTCAAGCTGTTTTTTGTTACCTCGCACAAAATTCCTGCAAAATTTTGCTATGGCAACACTGTTCTGCTGGACAAGTTTTTCAACAGGCCCTTTTATTCTGAGGACCACAAGCCTGACAAAGGGGGGGAAAAGAGGTCGTTGCCGAAGCTGGATCTCATGATCATAAAACATGAGATATTCATGCTTTTTTGCAAACTGTATGGCGTAGTGCTCCGGTCGAAGAGTCTGTATTATAACCTCCCCTGGGAATTCACCACGTCCCGCCCTGCCTGTAACCTGAGTAATGAGCTGAAAACTTCTTTCTGCAGCTTTATAATCTGGCATGCTCATCCCCCCATCTGCCCATACTACACCGACAAGCGTCACATGGGGGAAGTGGTGACCCTTTGCAATCATCTGGGTACCTATGAGGATATCAATTTTTCTATCATGCATATCGGCCAGGACATTCATAAATCTTCTGCGATCCGCCGCTGTATCGGAATCCAGGCGTTGTATTTTTGCTTCCGGCAATAACTGTCCGAGCTCTTCCTCCACCCTTTCGGTGCCAAATCCAGCCGGGACAAGGTCGGTTGAACGACATTCCAGACAAACAACCCTGCTGTTCTGAGTGAAACCGCAATAATGGCAAATCAGCCTGTTCTTTTCTTTATGAAGTGTCAATGATACGTTGCAGTGATTGCACTGGACAGGGGTACCACAATCTTTGCAAAGCAAAGCTGTTGAAAAACCACGCCTGTTCAACAAAAGAATAGACTGTTTACCGGCCTTAACATTTTCAGAAAGCTTATCCAGAAGTTTTTTTCGGATAATTGGTCGTTTTCCATCTTGCTCCTTATCATTAAGATCAACCAGAATGACTTTTGGTAAATAACTTTCGCCAACCCTCTTATCCATGGTTAGCAGACTATATTTACCATTCTTTCCATTTGCATAACTGGTAACTGAAGGAGTAGCGGAACCTAATATAACAACACTTTTATGGTGCCTGGCCCTCACCACAGCAAGATCACGACCGTGATAGCAAAAACTGTCATCCTGCTTGTAGCTTGCGTCATGCTCCTCATCAACAATAATAAGGCCTGGGTCTTTTAGTGGTGCAAAAATTGCGGATCGGGCACCGATAACAATTTTTGCCTTACCGGATAAGGCCAGGAAATACTGGTCATACTTTTCAGCTCCGCTCATCCCTGAATGAAGCAAAACAACCTTATCACCAAATCTTGAGAGCAAATGTGCTTCGAGCTGTGTGGCAAGGGCAATCTCAGGTACAAGAACAATAACATCGCGGCCAATAGCCAGTGTCTCTTCTGCAGCTCTAAGATACACCTCAGTCTTACCGCACCCGGTAATTCCATGGAGCAGAAATGACTGATACTGCGCGCTTTTTATTACAGGTACAATCTTACCAAGAACCTCCTCCTGCTGTTTTGTCAAGTTTTCAGGTCGAGGGTAAAAGCGTAATTGCCCGCCAAAGGGAGAACGATAGACCCTCTCATTTGACTGGGCCACCAGTCCTAACTCCATTAAACCGAGAATCGGTTTAGCTACTCCCTTGTACGACTTTCTTAGATCCTTTAAGGCGACTTTTGCGCAATTATTTTGCCCTGCTAGTTGCTGTAGAAAGAAAAGTGCCTTGGCCTCCGATAGTTTTAATTTATGGCCAGTAGCTTCCGATACTACATTCTGATACGATTTAAACATCTCGGCTGTAACGGTGTCAATGGCGGTGGGTGGGGAGCAACGAGAGCCATCCAGTAAGGGAGTGTAACAGACTTCTTTTTTCTCCCTTACCCTGTCTTTTTCAGTAACATCCACGCACTCAAGGATTTTTTCTTCTTCGAGCTCGGATACTATTTTAGCCTTTGTCTTATTAGAAAGGAGTGCTTTTGTCTGGGAACCTCCCAGCCTTTTTTTCTCTGCCAACTCACTGGCCCAGGAGGGAATATTTCCATCAAATCTCTTCAGCAAAGCACTGGTTTCACCGGTGACCACAATATTTTTGATACTTTTGGGTGCGAGTCCCCCAGGCAAAGCCGCCTTTACGACAAGCCCTAGAGGATAGTGATAATATCCTGCAATCCATCTCAAAAAGGGTACAAAGTCAGAGTGAAAAAGTGGATAATCATCCAAAAATGACGCAATATCTCTCACCTTAAACTCTGACAGCGCAACAGCAGGAGCAGCGTTGAGTACATAGCCAGTTACCTTTCGTCTCCCCAGAGGAACCAACACCCTCCTGCCAATATAGGAAAAAAGATTGTCAGAGTGATTGGCCAGGAACAGAGGCGAAGGTAGACTGTAGGTCAGAGTAAACTGTAAGGGGGCAGCAACCGCCACTTCGAGATGAATCATATTGTAACGGCAACCTTTTATGTTTCCAGAAAGAGATTATTATAACGATGGCCAGATTGATTACTGCAAGGAGTAGCATTTCGCTAAGCGATATATTAATAGAAGAAGGTATTCAAGCGAACCTTTATTATTATATCAATATATTCTCTCCCAGAAAGAAGTGGCGCATCACCCTTTTTTCATGGCCATTTAATCTATGAACTTCTATTACCCCAGCGATTTACCGATAGCAAGCCAGAAAGACACAATTATCGAAGCACTACAGCAGCACCAGGTAGTGATAGTAGCCGGTGACACCGGCTCCGGCAAGACCACCCAATTACCTAAAATGTGTCTTGAAGCATTTCCAAACAACAATCTACTCATAGGCTGCACCCAGCCACGCAGAATAGCTGCGACCTCTGTGTCAACACGGGTCGCTGAGGAACTGGGAGACCCCAATAAAATTGTTAGCTATAAAATTCGTTTCCGCGACCGTACCAGTTCAGCCACCAAAATTAAATTCATGACCGATGGTGTACTGCTAGCCGAGACTAGAAGCGACAGACTACTTTCAAAATATGGCATAATCATTCTCGATGAGGCCCATGAGAGAAGTCTTAATATCGATTTTTTACTTGGCTACTTGAAACAGCTACTCTCCCGCAGAGCTGATTTAAAAATCATTATAACCTCTGCTACTATCGATACAGAAGCCTTTGCAAAACACTTCAACGATGCCCCTGTCATCTCTGTATCTGGCCGAAGCCATCCTATCTCTGTCGATTACCAACCAGCAGAACAGGAAAACGGAGATGAACCCGAGGGGATAATTGAACACTGTATCAAAGCGGTGGGGACTCTTTTTACCACAAGACCTTCCGGCGATATACTTATTTTCCTGGCAACAGAAAGAGATATACGGGAATGTTGTCGATTACTTGAAAACAAATTTGCAAACACAGTAATACTGCCGCTCTTTGGCCGGCTTCCCTCCGGGGATCAGCGCAGAATTTTTCAAAAATCCACTCAACTGAAGATCATTGTCGCAACCAATGTTGCAGAAACCTCTCTAACCGTACCCGGAATCAGATATGTTATCGACAGCGGTTATGCAAGGATTTCGCAATATAATATCAGAGCAAAAACCACCAGCCTGCCCGTAACGAAAATATCCCAGGCAAGCTGTGATCAAAGAAAAGGAAGATGCGGCCGTGTAGGCCCCGGCCACTGCATTCGTCTCTATTCTGAAGAGGATTTTATTGATCGTCCTCAATTCACCATCCCGGAGATTAAACGCTCCAACCTTGCGGAAGTCATTCTGCAGATGACCTCCCACGGCTTGGGAAATCCAAGTGATTTCCCTTTCATTGAACCTCCCTTTAAAAATGCCATCAAAGAAGGATATAAACTCCTCAGTGAACTTGGAGCAATCGACTCCAGGATGTCACTCACCCAAACGGGCAGATTCATGGCGGATCTCCCCATAGACCCGTGTATCTCAAGAGTTATCCTTGAGGCAAAGGAATTCAATTGCCTCAAGGAAATTAAAATAATCTCCTCCATCCTTGCCATACAAGACCCGAGAATCAGACCAGCAGAAAACGAAAAGGCGGCCGATACCGCCCATGAAAAGTTTAAAAACCCGCATTCTGACTTTATTACTATCCTTAACCTGTGGAACAGTTATCACAAGGAATACGCTGATAATAAATCCTGGTCTAAATTGAAAAAATTCTGCAAACAGAACTTTCTCTCTTTTCAAAAGATGCGGGAATGGTTTGATCTCCATGACCAACTCGACCGGCTCCTTGAAAAACGAAAAGGGTTTTCAGACAACAACTCTGAAGCCAGTTACGAACAGATCCACCGCTCAATTTTATCCGGTTTTCTTCGCAATCTGGCAAAGAAAAAAAGAGGTCGTATTTTCCAGGGAAGCCATAATAAAGAGTTGATGATCTTTCCCGGTTCTGGCCAATTTGCCCAACCACCGGAGTGGATTCTCGGAGCGGCGTTTATTGAAACCAATAACCTGTACGCTCTCACGGTGGCTAACATTAACCCGGAATGGGTAGAGCCAGCTGCCAGCCATCTTTGCAAGTACTCATGGAGTAGTCCCCGCTGGCAGAAAAAAAGCGGTCAGGTGGTAGCCGATGAGACGGTATCCCTGTTTGGCTTAATCCTCAGCGCCGGTAAAAAAGTTAACTTTGGCAAAAGGGATAAAAAAAATATTGTAGAGGCAAGGGACATATTTATCCAAGAGGCACTGGTTAAAGGCCAACTGAACGGAAACTACAATTTTCTATCTGACAACCTGGCACAGATTAAACATTGGGAAGAATCAGAAGAGAAGCTTCGAGTACGAAATATCGTTGCTGACGACCTTAGCTTTTATACCTTCTACGCAGCAAAAATCCCAGAGACCGTCTATGACCAGCGGACCCTGAATAAATTTTTAAATAAGAGAGGAAAGAGCAAATTTCTTCACATGACAGACCAGGACATCCTGCTTCGCCAACTGGACGAAAATGAACTTGTAAATTTTCCAGCCACCACATCAATTGGTGCCATGCAGCTTCGCCTCGAATACCATTTTGAACCGGGAACTGACAGGGATGGAGTAACATTTCGTCTGCCTCTAAGCTTTGCTGGCTCTGTATCCCCAGGTCATTTTGACTGGCTTGTACCTGGGCTATTGCACGAAAAAATAACATTCCTCTTCAAGTCTCTACCCAAATCAATACGCAAAAGACTTGTGCCCATAAGCGAGAGTGTCAGTCAGGTCTTAGATGATGTTGACTCGGGAAAAGGCCCTTTGCTGCCAGCCCTCGAACAGTCGATATTGAAACAGTTTAATTTTCTCATCGACAGAAAGGATTGGAAACTTGATTTCCCTCAACATCTACAGCCTCGTTTTTTACTCTTCGACGATTCCGGAAAGGAGTATTGTAGTGGACGTAACCTGGCAAGCCTCTTAGAAAATGTCTCTAAAAAAGAACTCCCCGCCGTTTCCGCCAACTATTCTAACGTTGATAAAAAAATTTTAGACCATTGGCAAGACAGTGAACACAAAACATGGAATTTTAAAGGACTACCTGACGAGATCTCAACCTACACCACGACAGGAGAAGTCTCGGGATTCCTCTATACAGCACTTTCTCCTCAACCAAATAAAGGGTGCGTCTCCGTTACATTTTCAAAGGACAAAGAGGCTGCCAGGAAAATGAACATTCGTGGTACACTGTTCCTCTTCTGCCTGGAGTTCAAAGATCAGTATAAATCACTGAAAAAACTCTGCTCAACCGCACTGTCCGGGCCCTCAACCATGCTTTTTGTTAAGTTTGGTAGACCCAGAAATGAAATTGTGCAACTGGCATTAACATATGTCCTTACACATCTTGTTGGACCAATTCCCCCAGGTATTATAGACGAAACGAGCTATAATACAAAACGTGCAACGGCTGGACAGCAAGGACTTTTCAAAGAAGGTCAAAAATATCTGGACCAACTGTTATCCTCGCTTAGGAAGAGAAGAGAGACTGAGGAGTTGATAAAAAATATCTTTAAAAAAGGAAAACAGAAAGGGCACTTTCTTCCGCCTCTGCAAAAAAAGTTCATATCCGATCTTGACAGCATCCTCCCCCATGATTTTCTGCTGTCGGAGCATACGGAGGATTTCACCGAGATTAATCGACAGTTTCATGGACTGGCAATTAGGGTGGAACGATTCTATGCTAACCCGGGTAAAGATGCGCAAAAGGCCAAACAACTTGAGCCCCACTTAAGCAAACTTAATGAACTCCTGAGCCGCAAAAAGGATCTATCCAAAGACGCTGTGAGCGAGATGTATCGGTACCAGAAAATGATCAATGACTTCAGGCTATCTCTCTTCTCTCCGGAAATTAGGAGCAGGCAGTCCGTCTCCAGCAAGAAACTTGAGTTGCAATGGCAGATCACTCTGGCAAAGTGTTGAACATGAAGTAACCGTTCACCAGCACCCCATTTTCGTCCGGTCAGGCCTCCTGGCATAGCCAACTATAGCCAGGAGACCAGCTTGAACGAACCTGGAGCACTGGACGAACGGTTACGAACTCTGGTTATGCAGTCTTTTGAAAGGGGCGGTGAACGGTTACAACATGAATATAAGAATCAGCAAAGTAACTATCGGGGTCTTGATGTGCCTGGCAGCACTCATACTGCTTCATTTCAATTCTGTAATATTAGGCCTACCATTATTTCTTGTTGGCTTTTTGGTAATGAACGGAGGAAAATGGCGGCGACGATAACTACCATGAAACGGGCTCATGTATAGAGAGCGCTATGAACAACATGCTTCAAACTATCTATGGTATACGGCTTTGGCAGAGAATTGACAAAACCATACTCCTGGCACTTCTCCATGATTGGATCTAAGATAGTTCCACTCATGGCAACAATTTTTAATTTTGGGGAAATTTTTCGAAGTTGCCGACACGTTTCAACCGGAGAACCTGGCGCTTTTTTTGATACATCTATTATTGCCATCACCACCTCAAGAGCTATCTTCCTCCCCTGGTGAGCTAATTCACTCAAGGCCTCATCCAGGCTTGCAACGGCTATCACCGTAAACCCCAGATGTGACAACATTAATTCGCCTATCACCCGCATTTGCGTATCCGGCTCAAGAAACAAAATTGTTTTCGCTTCACCTGTATCTACCTGCAGCTCTGCTGTACCATCCTTAGCCATATCCAGAATTGGCAGATACATAGAAACCGTGGTCCCCTTGTCTTCTCCTTCCAGCTCGATGTCGCTCTGGGTCCGGGAACTAACAACAACATAGCCGCCATGGTTTCTTATAGTTGCATAAACAATGGTCAAACCGAGCCCCATTCCTTTCCACACCCCACGCTCTTTGGTGGAATAATATGGATCAAAAACTTTAAACAACTGTCGGGGACTAATACCTTGACCGTAATCTTGAATATCTATTCGACCGTATTTCCCAGCGGGCAAATATTGTCCGGCCAACAGCTGTGGACTTGCAAAATCATCAAGTCCAGTGGAAATCTTAACCTTAGTATTTGAAGAAGCTTCGATAGCATTTTGCAGTACGTTTAGAACTACCTGCTCAATCTCTGCAATATCAACCTCAACGCTCAAATCACCATCAAACGGAGAAAAATCAAACTCCATGGTTTTGTTTTGAAAAAAACTATGAACAGTTTTTTTCAGTATGGTGTTCAGGTTTTTTCTCTTTCGAATAACAATTCCAAAATTAGAAAAACAGGAAATTTGACGGGTGAGATCCACAGCTACAAGTGCAGACTTGCGGGCATATTCAACCAAAGCAGTTCGCTCTTTGACAGATTGATTCTCACCATAAATGGCGATGATATCAAGATTACCACAGATCACTGTGAGCAGATTATTAAAATCATGGGCCACCCCCCCTGCCATACAGCTCATTGCATCCATTTTCTTTACAAGCTTTATCGCATCATCCAGCTCCCTGCTATGTTTTTCCGCATGAAATTGCCGGGTAATATCACGAAGAATACAGAGGCCGAAAACAGAATCCTTTTCAGCTACAGGCATAAAAGTGGCGGTTATGATCTTGTCATTTATCTCTAGAGGTTCATCTTCAACAATATGAAAGGAGGCCATCCCTCCCCCCAGTAGCTGCTCATCTTTCCAAATTCCTATTGCAGGAGCAAAGGATCCCCAGTTTCTTGCCACGTCGATACGCTGTCCCGCAAGATCCCCTTCTCGACACTGTAGGATTTTGAGGGCTGCCTGGTTAACTGAAACAATTTTACCCTCCTCGCTACACTCCACCACACCTTCATCCAAACTCTCCAAAACACGAACATAGTGCTGTTTTTCCGACAATAATTCAGTTGCCACAGCCGAAGGACGTAATCCTTTAGGAATCTTTGCGACGAATCCATCGCTGGCTCTGTTCCGGTCTTGCTGATTGCGAAAAGACTCAAGCGCTTCCCGTATATGCAGACGAATTTCCTGCAGCGTGCCTTTTGCGATACAAAGATCACAATCAATTTCCTTTACGATCCGTTTCCTGTCTTCAAGAATAACTGCAGAAAGAACAACAATATAAACGTTCTTATGTTTGTCAGAACTCCTAAGTAGCCGACATAACTGTTCCCCGCTCACCAGCGGCATTATAAGATCTGTAAAGACGATGTCTGGATCAAAATTCTCTAAGAGTTCAAGTGCCTCCAAACCTGTCGATGCAGATTCCACCTGGCACCCTTCCTGGGAGAGGATAGTTGAAACGGCCTTTAGCAGAACCGGATTATTGTCTACAGCCAAAACTTTGATGTTCATATTAACTTCCAGAGAAAAATTCGTCTCAGGCATCCTCAGATTTTTGCCACTCGTATAGAGTTTCGATTAATAGCGCCATATCTACAGGTTTTTTAAACGCCTTCCAGGCCCCAAACTGTTCGGCTACAGTTAAATATGAATCGGGGCCCAACATACCTCCACCCGAGATGGCCACAATACCTGTAGCTGGGAATTCAGCCCGAAACTGAGTGATAGTCTCAATACCTTCCTGTACCGGCATGATGAGATCACAAATCAGGATATCGACCGAATGCTGCCGCTGGACCAACACGCCTTCCATACCATTTTCTGCGAGAAACACTTGAAATCCTTCTCGCTCAAGCCATAGCTTAAAAAGATCACGTATCCTGGCATCATCATCAACGACAAGTATTTTCATCCGAACACTCCAGATAAGCTGCCTTCGGAATCAAGGAATCTTTGCCGTATCCCCTGTTGAGAGACAAATTTTTTTACCAGTTTTGTCTCTACCATCAATGAGCAAATATTTTTTTCTACTCTATCCATTATCAATCATCTACAAAGACGACCTCTCTAAAGAAATCTATCATCTTTCTTCTTCTTTCCGCCATTCGCAATTGTTCTGGGATCAGATCTGAACGATTAATTTTCAGCACTGACATCTTGTACTCTATATGTGTGGCCAAACGGTTATCAACATACCAGGCATACATCAACCCCATGAGAAGTCCAGGTGGAGTAAACCCCTCGCCTTTATTGATAAGACGCGTATAGTGGTCATCTTCATCTGTCGGGCACATTCTGGATAGCAGTAGAAAAGTTTTGAGCTGTTCCTGGGACAAAAAACATCTTCGCTCATTTGTCGGTTTTAAATGAAGATGGTACACCCTGCCGAGGATCAATCCATCTACTACAATCTTTTCCATCGTTTTTTGTCTCGCATAGTCACCAAGCAAAGATTCACCAAGGGCTATCATAAGCGCGACTTCAAGCTGCCCACGAACCTGTAACTGATCGGCTCTTAATTTGATGCAACCATCTACCGGGTCGAAGTACGAAAACACATTATCCCATTTCTGATCACGGTTCCACAGGGTGGGAGAGATAAGATGAATATCTTTAAAATACTCCAAATGATCAAGAGGTAAAACTGGATTATCCCAAATAATATCTATCAATTTATCTTTAAAAGCGGCTATCTCAATTTTTTCTTCAGTGCCAAAAGTGGCAACTCTTAAAACATCCAGCCTGGCTTTAATAAGATGATATTTCTTAAATGGTTTAATACAATTCTGGTTAGTAGAAGCTCCCGCACCAGCCAAAGCTACAGCCACGGGTGAATCAATAGCGGTGACGTCCTCGGACTCTTTTTTCCCATCAAAACACGATCGACCATTGTAGAGTCCTTTTATGGCCTCAGCAAGACTGGCGGCATCATGCTGAATCACCCCCCGATTATCGATAGCTGTTTTAGAGTAGATATCACATTCCACCGGTAAGAAGTTTCGAGCAATGAGATTATCCTTATCAAGATAGATAGGAATTTTACCCTCAACGGCATAACTCTGCAGGATTGAAGCTGGAATTTCTTTTAACGAGACACAAAGTATCTCGCGAAAAAGATCCCTGGTCCCCCCTGGGATATTCTCTTCATATGCTTGCAACATATCAGAAACATGAAATTTTCTTTCCGGATCAGCATTTGAAAGGTCGGTCTCTCCCGCCTGTACCCAAAGATTGGAGATGAGCAATTTCAGGGCATTTTTATTTTGTCTCACAGCCTCGGCAAGACCTGGAACTTTAAACACAGGAATAATTGAAGAGTAGAGGCTTCCCGGGGCAAAAATTATTATGTCCGCCTCTGCAATATCCTTTAAGACCTCATCGTGCACCCTCGCTATTCCACAGTAGTCAACCCGGGTGGAATCTACTGGAACTCCCCTCTGTGTACTACTCAATTTATGTTCTCCGGAGATCTCCACCCCGTTAGCGTAAAGTACTCGTAACTGAGCAGGAGTGGACGTACATGGCATTACTGCCCGTTTTCCTGCTCCGATAGCCTCAGCCAGGCCGCTGAGACCCTTCAAGATCGCGTGATGCATGACAAGCTCTGATGAAGCTGAACTCAAGCCGTCAATGAGTTGACGTTTTTCTCGATAAATAGCCGCTGCCAGGAGCAAATTACCAAAACAATGGGAACGCTGCAGGGTCTTGCACAAGCGATTGTCTGTAAAAAGAAAATCCACCAGATATTGAAAATAACTTTCAAGTGGGCTCGGCAGTTTCGCTATAAGATCTGAAATCGCCCCCCACTCTGGATGTGCAGAGGTAAGGGGCCCTGTAAATCGCCAATTAAAGATTTCGGCTAGATCTGCTGTAATTGCCTCCGCCTCAATCAGATCAAAGCTGTATTTTTTCTGTAGTCGGGCCAGCTGAATAGAAGAGAGCAGTACATGGCGTATATCTCCTATTGCAATCAGATCAAGATCTTTCAGCAATTCTCCAGTCGAACCGCCGTTATCCGTGACACAAACCACCGATTTTGTTTGAGGGAAAACTCGTTTTAAACCACTAAAAGGATTTTTCTTCCACCCTTCACGCCGTGAATCGCCACCAATAATATTTGATAAACCGGTACCGCCACCAAAAACAACGACTCTTACATTCTCAACACTTGTTTCAAGAATGTGTCTCTGGAAATCTGCCAAGTGAAGTTTGACACCCCGATGAAAACAGGGAGGAATTCCGTTTAAAACAAGATCGACTATCTTCTCGCGCAATTCATCCTGTGGCAGTAGGTCAAGCGGTGTCAATTCAACCTGGCTAATCTGCTGAAATTTACGTTCTATCACTCTTTGCCTCAACACCCTGTTAAGCCTGTTTTTTTATAAATGGATCAAATAATGTAATCAAGGTAGTAAATTATCACTGATGCTAGCGGATTAGTCAAAGTGGTTTTCCCTTAGGACTTAAGTAAATCAGCCTCCACCCTTTTCAAATCTTCAGGCGTATCAACCTCAATGGAGTCATGGGTCGTCACTGAAACTTTAATCTTGTACCCATACTCCAGAGCACGCAACTGCTCAAGCTTTTCAAATCTCTCCCACTCCCCCTCAGGTAGAGCAACAAAAGACAATAAAAATCCTTTCCTGTACGCATAGAACCCAAGATGTTTGTAGTAGGTTGGTCTATTCTGTTCTTCGGGGTTTCTTTGAAAAGGAATTGGAGATCTTGAGAAATACAGCGCATTGAAATTTTTATCAAATACTGTCTTCACGTGGTTTGGATCAGTTATCTCTTCCGGACGAACTATCCTGTAAATAAGTGTTGACATTGGAAGGGCGGGATCATCTAGCAGAGGTTGAGCTACCTGCTCTACAACCTCTGGAGGAAAGAGTGGCTGATCTCCCTGAATATTAACAACAACATCATGTTCAGATATATTCAACAACCCGGCTGCTTCCGCAAGCCGGTCTGAACCGGAAACATGATTTCTACCTGTCATCACATACTCACCACCAAATTCCGAGACACAGCGGGCAATTCTTTCGTCGTCTGTTGCAACAACCACCCGAGACAACATTTTCACCGCCTGAGCCCTTTCCACTACATGCTGAATCATTGGTTTACTTCCAATGCGAGCAAGGGGTTTACCTGGAAATCGGTTAGATTCATATCGGGCGGGTATAATTGCAATGACTGATGGTTTTAAATTTGTCATGGGAAACTCACTGGTTATTTTAAACTAGGTAAACTACATTCACTACATTGACAATTTACCAACAATTGTATTTTCTTGTTTCTTACTCCACAAAAGCTGTAATAAAAAGCAAGAAATCTGGAGAGTGTGTTAAAATTAGTGCCTTATAAATTCCCTCTATGCCTGACTAGAGACTGCTATGATTAATGACGTCAACCTGCTACCATCAATTTCTGTTTCATCTACAATAAATTCAACAAGATTACTACAAAAAGCGGAGCTTCTTGCAGCTAAACTCGATACCCATTTTGCCCCGAAAATTAACCAATGTGAAACTGATGTCATTCTCTGTTACACAGAACACGGATTACAACTCCACCAGCGAAGGGACAATAAAGAACGAATGACGCTCCTTCTTTTTGTCGACTTTGTTAATGGCAAAAATGGCTTCCGCCTGGCAAAAAACTGCACAACAAAACAACCTCTGGCACGGGCGGTTGGTATAAAACCTGGTTTCAGACCAGCAGTCTTCGACGGCACAGCAGGACTAGGCGGTGACAGCTTCGTCCTCGCAAGTCTCGGCTGCAAGGTGACCCTGTGCGAAAGAAGTTCCGTTATCGGTGCACTCCTTGAAGATGGACTGGAGCGAGCACTTGCAGACAGTAGAACCAGAACAATAGTTTCAGAAAATATGCACTTCATATCCCATGACACAATCAGTTTTTTACAGCGGAAAACAAAACAATTTGACACTGTCTACCTGGACCCCATGTACCCACACCGGGATTCATCTGCACTGGGTAAAAAAACAATGCGTACCATCAGAGCAATCGTAGGAGATGATCTGGACAGCGAACAACTGATTCAGGCAGCACAAAGCTGTGCTACCTCAAGAATAGTTGTTAAAAGGCCTGCCAAAGCACCACTTCTTTCAGCCAGAACACCAGATCACGTGATCAAGATGAAAAGCAGCAGATATGATGTCTATTTCGAAAGAAAGTGAACCGCGAGCAATATCAGGTGGCTCTCCGAGATATCTTCACATCATTTATGATATCGCTCACCAGCCTTAATAGTATATGCCCGGTATAACTGTTCAACGAGCAGTAAGCGAACCATATCATGGGTGAATGTCATCCTGGAGATTGACAACTTCAGATCAGCTTCTTTCAAAACGGCAGGACCATGTCCGTCTGGGCCACCAATAAGATAGGAGACCTGTTTAATCCCCTGCATTTCCCATTTAGTAACCTGTTCCGAAAAAGATTCAGAACTAAAATCTTTACCCCCAGCATCGAGTACAACTTTAAATGCACCCGCAGGCACAGATTTCAACAGCAGTTGACCTTGCTTTTCTATCGTTTTTGAATCACTTCTGGAACCGCTGCTATCCTTTACAACTGAGATGTCGAAATTGGTGTAATGCTTAAGACGTGAAGCGAAATCTTCAATTCCGATTCTTAGAAATTTATCTTTAGTTTTTCCAAGAAATAAAATTTCATGCTTCATATCGACAAACTCTCACACCAGATCAACAAACGACCTTATCTTTTTCCATTAAAACACTGAGAATTCGACAAAATTCTTGATAGCCAATTTCTTTTTTGATCCCAGGACAAGAATCAGCAATGGTTTTGAAATTGTTTTCATCCGACAAAATAGACGGATGCAAAGGCCACTGACCACAACGCCACGGACGTCCTTCATGTACCGTGCAACCGTTATCGTAGAAAATACAGTGCCCTGCAACAGTTTTCATCTGTACAATATTGCCGGTCACACGCCAGTACTTTTCCCTGACATTTTTTTCACTACTTTTCAGGGAGAGAATCATCCTTTTTTGATCGTCTGCATCCAACGAGACGGTGGTTTCACCCTGGCAGCAATAACCGCATCTTTTACACGTAAATATTTTTGCAACAAGAGACATACAACAAACACCTGGTAAATAGAGTAAATCAAAATGGACCACGAGAGGAGAATGTACTCCACCCCTCTGAGGCACTAAAGCATCTTAGTGGTCAAGCCATCGTTTCAGGCATAGCCAATTTCATCCTCAAAAATAGTAATATCAATACCGTACTGCATAGCAGCCGCTTTCCATTTTTGAGAATCATCCATATGAAATATAATATCATCACTGGCGGGCAATGTAAGCCATCCCTGTTCAACAAGCTCCCTCTCGAGTTGTCCCGGCCCCCAGCCGGTATATCCCAAAATAAAAAGATAATGTTCAGGCCCTTCCCCCCTGGAAATATCTTCAAGTACTTTTGTTTCGCGAGTGAGAGAAACAGTCTTGCTGACGTTAAGTTTGTGTTCTGTTGAATACTCCGACAAAAACAGTATAAATGCGGATTCGAGTTCCACCGGACCACCTATATAAACGGGCGGTAAAGTCTCACCAGGCACGGGCAACCCAGTGCCCTGCAAAACCTCAGCAAGAGAGATTGATGAGTTTGGCCTATTGATGGCAACCCCCATTGCACCCTCATCATTATGGGCACAAATATAGATCACATGTTCTGCAAATCTGGGATCCGGCATTTGGGGTGTGGATATAAGAAAATTTCCGATCAATGAGTTAAATCCTGTGTCCAATTGAATCACCTGCTTATATACGCCATAAGAGATATTTGCACCATGGGGTCAATCCTACTACCACTCCCCCCACTCAAGATGCATTGAAGTAAAAAAGGTTTCATTCCTTTATTAAATTGTATCAAAGTATCATAAACTGCGTCAAGATGGTTACAAATCTTAACTTCCCCCACCAAACGGAAAATTAAGCGCAGACTTCGAATGAATTGCTGAAGTAAACAGTTTGGCAATGACAAAAGATGGGCTATACCATATTATTAAGTAGCACACCACCTAAACCATTGCCCAACCCGATAAACAGGTAATGATAACGACCTTCATTAAACAGGATGCCCAATGAGCAATAGTTCTATCCACCCCCCTGGGGATAAGATAAAAAAAGCTATCAGGGAATTTTCAGAACAACTTGAGGCCCAAAAAGGCATCGGTAGAAACTCAATCCTGCAAAAGGTGATAATACAGTTTGACCTTTCACCCAAGGAGGCTGAATTTCTAAGACGCCAATGTAATGAAGAGTAGTCTCTGTTGCTGTTCGTTGCTGTTGTAAGGCAACAACAGCAGCTATCTTCACCTATTATTCTTCACTGTTGAAAGTCTGAGCTTCAACAAATCATTGTAAAATGCAAGTGTTTGGTCACACATTGCTTTGGCTGTGAAGTTTTTCGTAACCCGTTCTCTATTGTTTCGACCTATTTCTCGTAAAAAGTTAGAGTCCATTGACAAAGCTTCGTCAATAGCTCTTGCTAAATCGTCAGGATCGGATGGCTTCACCAACCAGCCATTTTCACCCGGGATAACCGTTTCAAGACTCCCACCGTGTGCCGTTACGATAACAGGACATCCCATAGCCATGGCTTCAACGGTGGTTCTGCCAAATGCTTCCGGCTCAAGACTGGACGCTGAGATAACGATATCAGCTACTAAAAAAGCGGCCGGCATATCACTGCAATGTCCGACGAGACGAACCTTATCCCTCAGGTTGTTCTTTTCGATAAACTCTTTAAGTTCGAGTGTATACGCTGAGTTTTCTTCTGTATCTCCCACGAGTACGGCCTGAAAGTTGTTATCATGTACCCGCAATAAACTTTGTAAAAAATATTCCTGCCCCTTTAACCTTGTCAGCCTTCCAGGAAGCATGAGAACCGGACTGTTTCCTTTAATCCCCCATCTCTGCATCAGCTTTTCTACCCTTGCCCTGCTTACCATACGTGGATCAAAAGAAGACGCCTCAACCCCCCTGAAAATCAATTTCACATTTCCCACACGGGAATAATTATCAGCAATATGCTGTTTTATTGAATCGGAAACCGCGATAACACCATCCCCTTTAGTCATAACAGCACTGTATGCATTAACAGAATAAAACCCATGAAATGTCGTCAGTAGAACTGGTCTTCTTGACGGAGGAAGTGAGAGCCAGGCAACATAGGCAATCCATGCAGGCATCCGTGATCGCAGGTGAAGGATATCAACACCTTGTTTCATCAACCTCCTGAGTGGCAGAATATGTATCAGGGCAACCGGACTCTTAGAACCAATTGTTCTCTCTATATGCTTTGTGCCACCTTTTTCAAGTTGATCAACAAGCCGCCCACCACCCGAGACAACAATCGATTTATGTTTATTTTTTACAAGGTAGCGAGCCATCTCCAGGGTACCTCTCTCCACTCCACCGCTATTGAGTTCCGGTAACAGCTGCATCACGGTGAGAATTTCTTTGCGTCTTTTTCTTAACTTTTCATCCTTGATTTCATAATAAAGTGCCAACGATTTTTCACACATTTTCTGCGCTGTAAAATGTGTCAGGGCATGCCCCCTGCCTTTTTCACCCACACTGGCTAGCTGCTCAGAATTACCTAATGCCTTTGCAATAGCTTCAGACATTGCCACTGAATTCATAGGTGGTACCAGCCAACCAGTCTCCCCATCAACAACGGTTTCCAGGCTACCTCCATGGGCAGTAGCAATCACAGGTTTGCCCATTGCCATTGCCTCAATGGCAACCTTGCCAAAGGCCTCGGGCTGGGTTGAGGACGCTGAAACTACAATATCCGCAAGAAGCAGTGCAGCGGGCATATCATCACAATGACCTGCGAGAAAAACATGTTTTTTCAAGCCTCTCAGGTTAATTAGATCCTGTAGTTTTTTGGTATACGAGGGATTTTCTTCCGTATCCCCTATAAGCAGACAGATGAAATTCTTCTTTTCAAGGAGAGCCAAACTCTCTATCAGTATATTCTGGCCTTTCCACAAAGTCACCCGTCCTGGAAGAATGATAATTTTCTTATCGCCAGCTTCTAAAAGCCATCTTTGCCTCAGTCGCTCTACACGTTCCTCCGAAACAGACCCAGGTGAAAATTCGCTGGCATCAAATCCTCCGTGAATAAGACAAATATTTTTATCATCTACCCGGTAGTTTTGAATAATGTGATTTTTAATTGTTTCAGAAACAGCGGCAACTCTCTCCCCTTTTGTCATTATACAAGAGTACGAGTTGACAGAGTAAAAGCCATGGAAGGTGGTAATTAATGACGGTCTTTTATCCTCGGGAATAAGTTTCCATGCCAGGTAGCCTATCCACGCGGGTAATCGCGAGCGGAGGTGAATAATATCAACGTTTTCGTCCAGAAGATACTTTTTTAACTTTGGAATATACTGTAGACATCGGAAGCTTTTTTCCCCAACAAATGACCACTGAAGATGTATACATCCGGCTCTTTCAAGCAGAGGCACCAGACGGCCTCCCCCTGAAATCACAATGGAACGGTGCCCTGTTTCTGCAAGATAAATTGCAAGGTCAACCGTTTCCCCCTCAACACCGCCCTCTTCTAAATCGGGCAGTAGCTGTACTACAGTAAGCTTTTCGGCCACCATGTTTCCAATATTTTGTCGGCGCAGCGTTGCGCCTCGTTAAGTTTACTCTTACAACACCCACTCTGGTGCTGCTTGAACCATGCGCTATATGAAGAGACGATCCCTTTCCGAAGGAGTAACTGCTCGTTTTTCCTGAATTTACAGTTCTTTCGCAACCATTTCATTGGAAAAATATTAACCTGACACCCTGAACTCAACGCCTCATAGAGCATAGAGATAGAATCACTGGTCACCCAGACCATTCCACATCGGTCATATTGTTCTTCTATCCAACCTGGAGGAGTTTGACTGTACTCAAAAAAACGCGCATTTTTACCTGTATTAATTTGTTTTCGTATCTTATCCACCGTGGTCAAAGGAGTCCTTGGCGAGGAAGAAATTGTCCAAAATCTTCCCTGATCACTCTCTATTATTGCAAGAACCTGCTCTGAGATCTCATCACAATCCCAGTCATGGCTGTTTTTATCTATGCCTCCCAACAATATAAGCCCCTGGTCTTTCTGATGCAGCCCTCTGTCGAAGCAAGGATTAGGGGCTCCAAGGGTAAAAAAGATATTGCGCGCTGGCGAAATTTTATCGTGCTCAGGCACAAAACAGTAGTCAAACTGTCTCCTCATAAAAAGACTAGGACTCATGCAGGTACAAGCCGGGATACCATATTTTTTTTTCAGCATCAGAACAAGCGAGTGGGTTCTACTACCGGTTCCGATAACAAGATCCGCATCCTGCAATTTTTTCTTTAGTGGTGCCAGAAAGGGCAAGAGCAACTGCAGCCCATATCTAAATCTGTTGGGAATACCATGACTTATATTTATGGAAGTCAACATCACTTCAGTTCGCGCACGTAGCCCTGCCACTACACCAAGGGTTTGTTTTTCATGCCCCGGGCGTCCATCAAGAACTACAATCACATACAACAATATATCCCCCAAATAGCCATTCTAAACCTGTTTTCAACAGAACAGACAAAATTTAGCGTCGATTTGGTGCAGGTGGTGCACCCGGACCAGGAGGAGGTCTGCGGCCACCTGCAAGCTTTACAATTATCTGGTTGGATTTTTGTAGGCGCTTTGTCATAGTACTGAAAAGGTGCCTTGAGACATCCGGATATTTTTCAATAATTTCATCGATCTTGTCTCCGGGGTATCTTTTTACCGTAGCACGACCCTGGGAGATGATAGATGCTGTACGTTGCTCACCTGTTATCGAAGCCATTTCACCAAAAAACTCACCCGGTTCAGTTAGCTCGGCGATCTTTTTTCCACCTTTAATAACCGTAAGGCCACCACGAATAAGCTTGAAAAAATCTATATCGTTATTCCCCTCTCTAATTATTACATCACCATCTTCATAATTTTCTTCATCAGGGTTGACCATATAGGCAGGAAGACTTTCTTTATGCGCAACAGTTCTCCTTAACGCCTCATCAATACTGGTTATCCCTTCCCTGACCTTTTGCAGGGCAGCTCCTCTCAAGGGAACCATCCCTTCCTGAATCGCTATTTTCCTCAGCTGATCTTCTGGCACTTCCGCATTAATTGCCTTTGCTACCTCGTCGTTGACTTCCATCAACTCAAAGAAACCAACACGCCCTTTGTAACCGAGACCATTGCATTCGGGGCAGCCATTTGGTCCCATTATCACCAGATCATCCAGCTCTTCCTCGTTAAAACCAAACTTCAGCAGCTCTTCGTTTTCATACTGGACTTCCTGCTTACAAGCGCCGCAAAGCCTTCGGCCAAGGCGCTGGGAAAGAACCATTGATACTGAAGATGCAAGCATAAATGGCGGTATGCCTATATCAATCAAACGACCAATTGTTGCCGGACTGTCATTGGTGTGAAGCGTGGAGAAGACCAGATGGCCTGTCATAGCAGCTTTGATAGCGATCTCCGCTGTTTCTATATCACGAATCTCACCTACCATTATTATGTCAGGATCCTGTCGGAGAAATGCCTTTAGCGCAGCGGCAAATGTCATGCCCACTTCCTGGTGAACATTAACCTGATTGATCCCTTTAAAGTTAAACTCAACAGGATCCTCCGCTGTAAGGATCTTGATATCCTCACTGTTCATGGAGTTCAGAGCAGAGTACAGGGTTACCGTTTTACCGGAACCGGTAGGGCCTGTAACCAAAAGTAAGCCCTGTGGGCGTTTGAGACATCTTTTAAGCATCTCAAAAGTCTCTACCTCAAAGCCGAGTTTGGTCAGATCAACATTCAGAGACCCCTTATCAAGAATACGAAGAACTACGGATTCACCGAAAAGAGTCGGCAGGGAGGAGACACGAAAATCAACGGATCGATTTCTGCCCATACGCATCTTGATACGACCATCCTGTGGCACACGTCTCTCGGTAATATCCAGGCCAGCGAGGATTTTCATCCTTGCCACCAGCGCATTTTTGATGGTTAGCGGCAGGTTCATTGTCTTAAACAGAGAACCATCCTTACGATAACGCACCTGCATCGTTTTTTCATAGGGTTCGACATGGATATCAGACACCCCATCCTGAACAGCTTTTACCAATACGCCGTTTACAAGCTTTATGATTGGGGCATCTGAAGCGGCAAATTGATCCCCAATATCATCTTCAATACCGGTATCTATCTCAAAGCCGTCCGCTGCTTCAGCAACAATCGAGCCAAAGTCATCGACCTGCGTGATGTCGAGCTCTTCTTCTGCATCATCCTCCACCCCTCCGAGAAAAGAATGTGCTTCAGCGTCATCTATACCATAATATTTCTGATAGGCGGCAACGATGTCACTTTCAGTGGAAACACAAACCGAAAGCTCTCTATTGACCTGATTCTGCAGTTCCTCCACAGCAGTTGCATCCGATGGCTCCGCCATCGTCACCTGCAATGTTTTCCCCGCCATCCGGAGCGGAAAAGCCATAAATTCCTTCGCCTGTTCATAGGTGAGAAGTTTTAGGGCATCTTTTGCAGGTGGTTCATTTTTTATAACAACAGCCGGGTAACTGTGTTGGCGACTGAGGAAATTAAAGATAGTGTCCTCGTCTATATACTCAAGCTGACGCAAAATTGCACCGAGCCGGCCGCCGCTCTTCTGCAGTGTTTTTTTAGCAGTTTCCAGCTGCGTAGGGGTTATATAACCAGCCTTACTTAACAGTTCACCGATTTTAATCTTACCGGCACCTGATTGATCTTTTACCGTCTTCTTCATAGAAGACTTTCTCTGACCTGCGGAGCTACGTATCGCCATAGGGAGTAACCATTACAATTGAATTCGTACTACATCAATAACCACAACAGTTTAAGATACTTTACCACTAATGAAATAAACCATACAAGTGCGTATCTTGAAAGCATTTCCTTTTAGTGCCTTATTCCAGAGAAACTGCAATAAAAAACAAGTAATCTGGAGACTGTAATGAAATTAAGAACTTAGAGTAATCGGCAAGGCACTTATACCCCCTTGTGGGGTGTTAGTGCCTTATAAATTCATTTCTGTCATAAAAAACAAGAAACTCAGGAACTCTTTATGAAATCATTAAATTCCTTTTACCACCAAGGCACTTATCCCCCTCAAGGAGGAACTGAACTGAGTACCCCCTTGTGGGGTGTTAGAAGATAAAAACAAAAAATCTTCCTGCTCTAATTACCAGAACAGGAAGATTTCAATAAGGCTTAGCTTGCTACCCCATCCGGGACAGTTTATGGCATTTCTACAACATGGGGTATCTCTTTTGCAGTTCCAACTGCAAAGGTACCATAATCTCACGCATCGAAGGTTCTGCAGCCTTGGATGTCCTGAGGGCAAAGATATGCGCCCACTCTGAGAGGTTACAATAGACGATAATTTCTGTTTTACAGGAATTGGGCAACACAGTCCTGGCCGCCTGAGGTGTTGCAGTTTCAAGCAGTTTCAGATACCTCGCCTCAGTCTCCTCCATTGCCTCTTGCCACAGCCTATATTCCTCACTGCCTTCACTGAAGAACATAGGTTTTACAAAAGTCACCTGGTTATCAAATTTATCCTGGCTATACCTGCAGTACCTCTGGCTTTCCTGAAGGAAGGAACACGGCCTGTGGCGGACAAGTTCATGGGTGACGGCGCGGTTTACAAAAAACCTGACACTCAGATAACGATGGCGTATCTTCAACTCTTGCGGAAGAGCTTCCACCTCCGCAAGAGACATTTTCTTTATTGAAACTTGAGGATCAGCCTCAATAGCCTTGTCCGCATCAAAGATCTTTTCAAACAGGTGAGGCTCTTTAGCTGCCAATCCAGCTACCAGATCGTTGACCAGTTGATTGTGGGGATGATTAACATAGAGCTCTCTGAAAGTACGTATAGAACCGGTCACCAACATGCCATTATCAACCCGGTCAATCTCAAGGTACTTCGGTTGACACGAGAGCAACTCAAGGACATGATCCGGGTGACAGGTAACCTGAAAAGTAACCACAGCCATCTCCAGAACAGAATTGTGTCCATGCTCTGCGATTTTTATTACAAAAGGAATTGCTGAATCTAAAGAGATCTTATCTTCACTTTTGTAACAAACACGTCCGCACTCCTCAAGGCGGATGGCAATAGAGGAGTTATCCAGGTCATCTTGTATCTCAAACGAAGGCTCAATGATTTTCATCCAATTATTCCTCCCAGAAAGGTGACATCTTCCTTAACGAATCGATTATAGCAGGCATCTTCTCCAGAACGAAATCAACATCCTCTTCACTGTTATAAACACTAAGAGAAAATCTTATAGATCCATGGGCCGCGGTAAATGGGACACCCATGGCACGCAACACATGGGAAGGTTCCAGGGATCCTGAAGTACAGGCGGAACCCGATGAAGCGCAGATATTATGTTGATTCATATGTAAAAGAATAGCCTCCCCTTCCACAAATTCAAAGCTGATATTTGCGGTGTTTGGCAGACGGTCAGTTTTGTGGCCATTAAGCATTGATTTAGGCACAGAGGCCAACAATCCCTCTTCCAGTCTATCACGTAGTGCCTTCACACGACCATTTTCTTCCACCATTTTTTCGCCGGCCAGCTCACAGGCTCTCCCTAGACCGATAATGGATGCGACATTTTCAGTACCACCACGCCTGCCATGCTCCTGATGGCCCCCTGTCAAAAACGGCACAAACTGGGTTCCTCTCTTTATATAAAGAACCCCCACACCTTTTGGAGCGTGGAGTTTATGGCCAGAAAGTGATAAGAAATCGACATCCAACTCTTTAAGATTTATTGGTATTTTCCCAACCGCCTGGACAGCATCTGTATGAAAAAGTACACCCCGCTGTCTTGCCATTCGGGCCATCTCTTCTACCGGGTAGATAACACCCGTTTCATTATTGGCCCACATAACAGAAACAATAGCTGTTTCATCGGAAAGGGCAGCCTCGTATTCGGCCATATCCAGCACACCCTCAGAGTCCACTTTAAGCCTGGTCACCCTGTATTTCTGACCGGTGGCAACCTCAAGATTTTCGCACAGGCTCTTTACTGCGGGATGCTCAACCCTTGTGGTTATGACATGCCGTTTTTCTGGAGAGGTCCTGAGAGCGGAGAGAATAGCCGTGGAGTCACTTTCTGTACCACAACTGGTAAAAGTGATTTCTTCAGGCTCAGCCCCCAGAAAATCTGCAACCTGCTTTCTGGCCTTTGAAATTTCATCTCCAACTACGCCACCAAAAGTGTGCATGGATGAGGGATTACCGTACTGTTCGGTCAGATACCCCATCATCGCCTCAACAACTTCCGGTGCCACCTGGGTGGTTGCATTATTATCCATATAGACAACTTTATTGTTTACAGCAGACATTAATTTTCTTCCTCCACAATTAAGCTGTCCAGCACAAGCTCACGAAGTTTTTTCTCTACATATTCTTTAATAGTAGTCTGGGACTTATTACAGCTTTTACACGCTCCCCTGAGAGATACCGTAACAAAATCCCCATCCACATCAATTAACTCAATATCACCACCGTCCTTTCTAAGGCCAGGTCTCACCTCTCTTTCCAGGACATCTTCAATCTTTTTAATTTTTTGTAAAGCAGTCATGCGCTTGGGTTTCATCTGCACCACAGGGATTTCGGTCACAGAACTCACTGTACTTTGCAGAATTTCCCGTAATTTATCCTCACACTTTCCACAACCGCCACCGGCTTTAGTGAAATTTGTTATCTCTTCAACAGAGCGAAGACTTGACTCATTAACAGCACGAATGACGTCTAAATCGGTTACACCAAAACATTCACAGACAATCTCTCCTTCAGCCATTGGCAAAACCAGGCCTCGGTAATCAGCTATGGCGGCTTCAAGTGCCTCTCTTCCCATTACAGAGCAGTGCATCTTCTCTTTGGGCAAGCCACCCAGGGCATCAGCTATATCTTCATTGGTCACTTTCGCCGCCTCATCAACGGACATGCCCTTGACCATTTCAGTTAGAACAGAGGAAGAAGCGATGGCACTTGCACAGCCAAAAGTTTTAAACTTTGCATCCGTAATAATGTCGTTACCATCAATCTCAAGTGTCAGCTTTAATGCGTCACCACATGCGAGGGACCCTACGTCACCGGTACCACTTGGTTTTTTCAATTCTCCTACATTCAGAGGTTCAAGAAAATGTTGTTGAACCTTATCAGTATATTCCCACATACAGCACTCCTGAGTTGTTTATAAAATTATGATTATATCTCGTTACAAACTGACAATAATACCTCGCAAACAAAATGCAACCGGCAAACCAAGGTCTACAGCGTAACACCTATGATCAATTGTGTTTTAAAAAAGACAACTGCACAAACTCATAAAAGTCCAATCTCTTTCAACATCCCTTTAGCGGCCCTGACAAGCTCCGCGGTTCCGGTCGATGTTCGTGATTCAACATAAAAACGAACCTTTGGCTCGGTACCTGATGGCCGAATCATGAGCCACGAGCCATCTTCCATGACCATTTTACGGCCATCAATACTAATCACGTGGTCTATCTTCATGTACTTCTCGCCAACCTTCACCTCAGCGCCTGCACCGTATTTTTCCAACAGAACTAGTTTTTCCAGTAATTCATCCCCTTGAATGGCAACCACAACCCCATCGCGATCCGGATAGTAGGCACCATATTGACTTTCAATCTTCTCCAGATACTGCCCAAGGTTGATATCCGTTACCAGAAGCATCTCTAAGGCCAGCAACAAACCAATATAGGCATCTTTTTCTGGGGTGTGCCCAATTATTGAAATACCATCTGACTCCTCAAAGATAACCAACGCCTTGCCGATAACAGGTTTAAAATTTTTAAAACCGACGCTCGGTTCAAAGAGTTCTTCGTCAAAGGCAGCTGCCAGACTATTGGCAAGGTTTGATGTTGCCACGGTCTTTGCGACCATTCCCTTTTTATGCTTTTCCTCATGGAGAAAATGATACGCCATCGCACCAAATTGATTCATACTGATCTCAGTTTCACCATCGGTAAAACGGATCCTGTCTCCGTCCGGATCAATAATGGCACCCAACTTCAACCTCTCATCTCTCTCGCCCAGAAGAGAAACAATCTGCTCCATATTAGCACTTGACGGTTCTGGTGCAACTCCGCCAAAGGTGACGTCAGGCAGATCCCTCAGGATATGGAGCTTCTCACTGTCACTATTATTAAAAATCGATTTGATATGCAGCCTGCTTGCCCCATGAACACAATCAACAGCAACAAAAATATCAGTACGCTCTAAAAACTTATCAACAGAAGTCTTCAAACTGAGACCGTGAACATCCCCCCCCTGTTGGACCAGCTCCTTCCAGCAGCCCAAAGAATCAAGCTGTTGGACATTTTTATCCGCCAGCAATTGGGTAATATTCCATAGAGGCTCCACCTTTGCCCTGTTGTCTGCCTCTACTATGCTTCTGGCATTGGCGGTAATCTGTTCGGTTACAGCACTGGCAGCCGGGCCACCATCGGCGCCATTAAACTTATACCCTCCATAGTCCAACGGATTATGTGAAGGGGTTAAATTAATTGAAAATGCGCTTTTATATTGCAGAACAGCAGCTGACAAAACACCCGTGGCCGATTCCCCTGCGTAATAGACCTGAAAACCGGACTCGACCAACACCTTACCAACCTGGGCCGCCAGCAATTCACCACCAAACCTGTTGTCAAAGCCGAGAACACACCCTCTTTTTTTCGCTTCTTCATTACTTGATACACCAAGAAGTGCAGCCAGCTCACTCCCTTCTTCAACAACTTCATACATCTGAACAATTGCACGGGTCACCTGGGAAACCGATTTCACAAAAATATCTTTACCCAGCTTGCCTCGCCACCCGGAAGTACCAAAGGATATAGTTTGAACAGGTTTATCTTTATTGGTGATAATCTCATCAAGCAGAAGTGAGTACACCTCATCAATATCATCCCGCCTTTTTCCTCTGACTATCAGCTCATTGATCAACCCCAGATAATCACTTTTGGCATGATTCCCAGAGACAACAAAACGGGAAAACAGCTCAGAGTCCTTCTCTTTTTTGATCATTTTAACTCCTTCTTGTCTGACCGATATCAAATCATCGTTGCACAGCATGAGAATTCACAACCGTCTCAATCCAGTGAATCAATCTCTTTTGCCTGATCTATAAGCATTATCGGGATATCATCTCTTATTTCGTATATCAACATACATTTTTCACAAAGTAAGCCATCTTCGTTTTTCAATTTCACGGGCCCTTTACATTTAGGGCACGCCAATATTTCCAATAGATCCTTATTTATCATTGATTTCCTCTTTCAACTGGTCTGTACTCTACAAACTGTATACCCACCTTCAATTTATAGAGTTGTATTATGGTATCGAATCTGATATTTACCTGAAACCGATTATGTTTGCATGCATATCTACTCCCTTCCACTCTAATCATAAATTTCAGGAATATCATGAGTCAACAAATAGGTTTTATCGGTGGAGGCCAAATGGCTGAAGCGCTCATCAAAGGTATAATAGCCTCAGGCCTCTATAAAAGTGAAGATGTTCTTATATCAGAACCGAACGAATCTCGTCGAGACCACCTTGAAACCACCTACTCGGTAAAGGCGTTTTACAGTAACCTGCCTATATTTGAAAATTGCAAGATAATCATTTTAGCAGTGAAACCGCAAACGATGGGGGGATTACTTGAAGAGTGCAAGGACCGTGTACAAACACAGCAGATTATTGTCAGTGTAGCCGCGGGACTGCCTATTTCATTTTACCTCAACCATATTGGTAAGCCTGACACCAAAATAATAAGAGTAATGCCCAACACCCCCGCCCTTGTCATGGAAGGTGCCTCTGCACTGTCAAGAAACAAAAACGTTACCGATGAAGAATTACGCGCAGCCGAGGAGATCTTTCTTGCCGTGGGAGAGGCTGTCATTCTCGACGAAGTGCACCTGGATGCTGTCACAGGCCTAAGTGGATCAGGACCTGCTTATGTCTTTTCTTTTGTAGAAGCCCTGATCGATGCAGGTGTGAAATCCGGACTTACCCGGGCTGTATCGGAAAAACTAGCTCTGCAGACTGTATCAGGCTCAGTGAAATTACTCAAAGAGAGCGGAGAACACCCGGCCTCTCTCAGGGGGAAAGTAACATCCCCTGGAGGCACGGCAATTACAGCACTGCATGTACTGGAAAAAGTCGGCTTTCATGGCATCATTATGGATATTGTTGAATCCGCAGTCAACCGTTCCAAAGAGCTCGGTAAATCGTAATGACATACAACGCCACACCGTTTCGCACTGAAAAAACCATTTCATTGCAAAAAGTCGGAATCATCACAAAGATTGACGATGAACGTCCAGACCGATATGCCGTCACACTCTCCGACTGGCTGAAGCAAAAAGGTATATGTGCGGCAATAAACGAGATTACACCGGATCTGGATATGATCATCGTACTTGGCGGAGACGGCACTCTTTTACATATCGCCGAGAATGCCGCCAAACACGGGATTCCGGTACTTGGTATTAACCTTGGCAACCTGGGCTTCCTCACCGAACTTACTGAAGATGAAACCTTTACGGCCTTAGAGAAAATTGTATCAAATAAAGTAACGGTGGAAAACAGGCTGATGCTCAAAACCCGCATTATTTCAAACGGCCAGCAATCCGCCTCAAGATATGCTCTCAATGACGTCGTCATTGCAAAAAATGTACTTGATAGACTCCTGAATCTCTCCACAAGAGTTGACGAGGAATACATTACAACCTATAAAGCGGATGGACTGATATTTTCCTCCCCCACCGGTTCAACCGCCTACAACCTCTCCGCAGGAGGGCCAATTGTATATCCTGGACTTGCAACTATTACAGTAACCCCAATATGTCCGTTCATGCTGAGCAGCAGGCCGATAATCTTGCCAGCAGAGAAAAACATCGTCACCCGTTTTAAAGCACACAACGATTCTGAAAATGCAAAGGTTATCATTGATGGACAGGCAGACTGGGAGTTAAGAGACGGAGACGAACTGGAAATTTCCACCGCTAAGCACTTCCTGCAACTGGTTGTTTCATCCACGCGTGATTATTTTACTATCCTCCGGAATAAATTACATTGGGGAGTGTCCGGTTCCAAATAACCGTACTATTTCTTACTGCAGACCTCGTAAATGACGTGGTATAAAAGAGTCCATTTTTTGAGGCAAAATTAAAGCTCATTTACGATGTCTGTACTGCTATTTTTTCTTTTTTATCTGGTATTTTTTCATCTTATATTGCAGCAGACTCTTTGTTATCCCCAATTGTTCAGCAGCCCTTGCCTGAACATATTCTGTGTCACTTAGAGCCTGCTTCAGCATATTTTTTTCTATACTATATAACACCTCATTCAAACCGGTCCCTTCCGGGATGAGGGTGCGCAGATCAACTTCCTGCCCAAGTGATGACTTTTCATCTCCGTACAAAATATCGGGCTGTACATCGTCTCCGGTAATATGATTATCGGAACATAAGATTGCTGCGCGCTCTATTGTGTTTTCAAGTTCCCTGATATTCCCCTCCCATGGAAGTTTCATCAGTAACTTCAGAGCATCCTGATCAAGAACAAGCTCAGGTTTCCCCAGCTCTTTCTTATATTTATCAACAAAAAATTCAGCGAGAAGATGCATATCGTCCATCCTCTCCCTCAGGGCTGGCAAGGTTACAGGTATTACATTCAGGCGATAAAAAAGATCTTCTCTAAACCTGCCAGCAGCCACCTCCTCTCGCAGTTCTTTGTTAGAAGCGCTCAAGATTCTCACATCCACTTCAAGGGTTATTCCGCCGCCAACCCTTTCAAGGGTTTTTTCCTGCAAAACCCTGAGGAGCTTTGATTGGAGTGCTAAAGGTATTTCACCCACCTCATCTAAAAATATGGTGCCACTATCGGCTAGTTCGAATCGTCCTTTTCGCATTGCAACTGCCCCGGTGAACGCGCCTTTTTCGTGACCGAACAACTCACTCTCAAGTAAATTTTCAGAAAGAGCCGCACAGTTAACCGCAATAAAAGGCTTTGACTCACGGGGACTGTTCATATGTATAGCCTTTGCAACCAGTTCCTTTCCTGTGCCACTTTCTCCCGTAATCAGAACAGACGCGTGGGTAGGTGATACTTTTTCTATTAGCTGATAAACCTGCAGCATCTTGGGGTTTTTACCAACCATGCCGCTAAAACCGGTTTTGCCTCTAATTTCATTTCTAAGCCTGGTATTTTCTCTTATCAGGGAAAAATGATGAGCCGCCTTCTTCAAGACAATGATAAGCTCATCATTTGAAAAAGGTTTAGCCAGATAGTTATAGGCCCCGGCCTGCACAGCCTCAACCGCTTTATCCACTTCAGCGAATGCAGTGATAACAATCACGGGCAAATCAGAAATTTTTTCCTTTACTCTTTTAAGGAATTCCAAACCGTTCATGCCAGGCATCTGCATATCAGTTATGACAACATCAAGATCTACATCTTCAATTATTTTTAATCCCAGTTTTCCATCAGAAGCGGTAAAAACCTCAAAGCCCTCATCTTTTAATAACTCAGACAGAACCACGAGGTAATTGGGTTCGTCATCTACTACAAGAATTGTGTACATAGCTATTTCCTTAACAATTATCTACAACACCCCACAAGGGGGTACTCAGTTCAGTCCCTCCTTGAGGGGGATAAGTGCCTTGCGGGTAAAAGTAACTTCACGATTTCACAAAGAGTTCCTGAGTTTCTTGTTTTTTATGACAGAAGTTCAGAAGTAAGGTACTAAACGACGTCAGCTTACCGGGCCAACAACCCGATTTTTCATCCTTTGCAACAGATCATAAGGAACAGAGACGTTTTTCCCACCAGCAAGAGTTGTACCCAGTCTAATGCTGCCATGATAGTCACTTCCACCCGTTACAATTATCGACTCCTTACGTGCAAGCTGCAGTAGTTCTTTTCTAAATTTTTTGGAGTGGGTGGGATAGTACGCTTCAATTCCATCTAGTCCCTCCTTCACCATTTCAGCTACGAAACAGTGAAAGCCGCCATCAATTTGTTGTAAATTGTAGGGATGGGCGAGAACAGCAAGGCCTCCGGCATTTTTAATAAGTTGAATAGCCTCTGAAATCTGAAAAACAAATCTGGATACATAACCACTACCTTTTACACCAAGATATTTTTCAAAGGCTTCATCCATACTCTTCACATATCCTTTCTCTACCAGTAACTTTGCAATATGCGGCCGTCCCATCAAGCCTGGGCCGGAAATACTTTCAATTTCAGCAAATGACACCTCCAGCCCCATCTTTCGCAACTTGTCTATAATCTTTAAATTTCTCTCCGCCCGTCCTTTCTGAACCGTGGTAAGGGCTTGCTGCAGTGCGCTGTTATTTTCATCAAAAAGATAGCCTAACAGATGTATATTAACACCCCTGTTTTTGACGCTCAGCTCTATCCCGGAGATCACTTCTACACCAACAGTCCCACCGGTCTTTTTGGCCTCATCTACTCCTGATGCTGTATCATGATCTGTGATGGCAATGGCCTTTAATCCCTTTTGGGATGCAAATTTCACCACCTCTGCTGGACTCATTGTGCCATCAGACATGGTGGTATGGATGTGAAGATCTATAGACATTGATACCTTTGATTTGTGATTTTCTTCCAGCGTCTAGGAGGTTGTCCGAGAATAAGCCTTAAACTCAGTACAGAATTTAAGGAGTACACCATTAATAATAACAGGTTCGCAACATAGAAGTACATATTTTCCTTTACTTTTTCGTGACGATGTCCGATATAGTTTTTATTCATATAATTAACCTCGGCAAACAAAAAACAAGCCGAGTTCCAGTTCAGTTACCCCTAGGAGCTTGTCCGAGAATAGGAATTTTGTTCAAAAGTAAGGCTCAAAATATTACCGGAGTAGGTTTATGCGAACCTTATTGGTTTTTCCTCTCGCAGTCATCATTCTCATCATCGTTATAGGCTGTACCAGTCGGGTACCAGAACCAGTAACACATGAATATTCACAACAGAAAAAGATGCAGGCGTCTAATCACTGGGCGGTTCTGGCACAAGATTTAGCAAACAAAATTAACAACCAACTGATACTATCTGACAATATTGAAAAAGCTGTATTTGTAGAAGAAACCTGTGGCGACGAAGCAACACCCTGCTCCCCAAACGAGACCTCCTCCTTCAATGAAGCATTCCGAGATCTTCTTATCACTGGACTGTACAGCTACGGCATTCCAACCAACAGTACTCCCGACCCGGAATCAATTAACGTCCTTTACAAGGTTCAGGTTGTGCGGCACAATGCTAACAGAGCAAGAACAATTCAGCCAGGCCTGCTCACCGCTTTATCAGCCGCAGTTATCGTCCTCAGGGATGCCCCCAGCGATCTGCTGATACTCGCTTCCGGAATTGCGGCTGACGTTGCAAATTCCAGTATCTCTATAAAAGGGAGCTATGAGGTGATAATTACGACCTCAATGATTGATAACAACCAATACCTTTTCAGGGCGTCGGATATTTATTATATCAACGACAAAGATTTCTTCCACTACCAGGAAGTAATGCCGCAAACGACAACAATCAAGCTTTCATCAAAGGCTGCCCAGGAAAAAAAATCCAGAGAACAGTATGAGCACCCCCAGTCCCCTGCGCCCTTACCGGTGCCGAAGGAGAAAAACAGTACAAAGGACATATAACCCCGATAAACAGGAAATAAGGCATACATGATGTTTTTTTCAGATCGTTTTTTTCATCTGCTCCAGAATAGACGTTTACGATTGCCCGTCTTACCCCTTCTTATATCACTGGCCCTTATCACAGGTGGTTGCGCAGAATTCAACTGTACACGGCTTGAAAATATCCTGGGGGGATCAACAAACCTGGTGGAGTTTTCATACCAAATTGCCGAAAGCCTCATCACCAGAGCTCAACCTGCACTTATTCCATTTCACCCTGATATGCCGGTTGTTGTTACCACCATTGTGGATAACAACAACCTCGTTAAAACCACAAAATTTGGCCGACTCCTTCAAGAGCACATCAGCTCCAGATTTGCCCAAATGGGTTACACTGTTCGGGAAATCAAATTAGGTAACAGTCTCTATATTGAACCTCGATCCGGAGAAACAATTCTCACCCGGGACTTGACCTTACTTGAAGGTGGAAACGATGCTCAAGCTATCCTTGTTGGAACATTTTCAAGAAGCAATAGAATGTTATACATATCAACACGGCTGGTAAATCCTGTTAACAACAACATTATCGCAAGCGATGATTATAGGCTCTGTATGGATAACGACATTGCTTCGCTTTTAGGCTTCCAGGTACAAAACGGAGGCCCCGATATGATTGACGATCCAGGCCAGCCGATATTAAATAAACTTTTTTAACACAACAATATCTCCATGCAACTCCAAGGCAAAACTGTTCTTATTCCTGGAGCCTCAAGGCCTGTTGGCAGAGCAATCGCCAGAGCGTTCGGACAAGCAGGAGCCTCTCTTGTCCTACCGGTTTACGACTGGCCGGACTCTATAACCGAAATGAACCAGGACTTTCTGGAGGCTGGCTTTTCCTTCCATACACTAAAGGCTGATCTCAGAAAAAAAACTGATGTCCTGAAGGTAGTTGACTGGATAAACGAGACCTCAGGGCACCTCGACTTCCTTATCAATAACATTGAAAGAGGCGGGATGCCGGTGGTCCATGGCAGCTATGACCTTCCCCATAACAGTGACCAGTGGGATATCGAAATTGACACCACACTAAAGGCAAAATGGCTGCTCTTTCATCATTGCCTGCCGTTGATGCAGAAGTGCTCCCCAAGCACACAGGGATCGGTTGTTAATATTTCATCAATAGCAGGAGAAACGGGGAGAAGTGGTCCAGCAGCACACTTTTTCAACGATGGCTACAGCGCTGCCAACAGAGCAATCCGTACTTTAACTGAAACCTGGGCTCGCCAGGCGGCACCAGCTATTCGGGTTAATGAACTCTCTTTAGGCTTAATCAGAAACAGACACGGCGAAGAAACCAGGGGCTGGAAAGCGCTGACGGCGGATGAAAAAACTGCCATAGGCGATCAGATTCTCCTGGATCGGACTGGCTATCCTGAAGAAGTCGCTAAATGTGTATTCTTTCTTGCAGTATCCGCTACCTATATGACAGGAACCGTCATGAAAATGGACGGAGGTTTTTCACTGGGAGCAAGCAGAGTTCCTTCCATGCCCCCCGGAATTTTATAACCCACCTACGCCTTATTCCTTTATCGCTACGGAATTAAACTGGTCTCTGAAACTGGTCATAATCGACCAGTCAAGTTCAACTACAGCTCCATCCTGTTTCTCGTCTCCCCGTGAAAGCACAACACCTTCCGGAGATATTATTAATGAGTTGCCACCCAGTTCAATTTTTCCATTAAAACCCACCCCGTTACAACCAACAACAAATATCTGGTTTTCAATTGCACGTGCTATTAGAAGAGATTCCCAGTGTCCTATCCGTCTTTTGGGCCACAGTGCAGAACAGATGAGAACCTCGGCACCCTGTTGGCAAAGGCTCCTTGAGATCCCCGGAAACCGAAGGTCGTAACAGATTATAGCGCCAATATTTCCATGGGGAGTGGAGAGTAACTGTGGCTTTGTCGTTTCAGGGACAAAGACGACCTCCTCTCCTGGAAATAACTGTTGTTTTCTATAGGGACCATAGCTGCCGTCTTTGCCTATGACAAACAAACTGTTGAAAAACTTTCCTTCTCTATTTTTTTCCGGGTATGAACCCGCGAGATAGATACCAAATTGATTCGCCAGCACGGTTAGTTTTTCAAATACCCCTGGAATCTCGTCTACCAGCATGGACATTCTTCTATAATGAAAGCCTGTTACCCAAAGTTCCGGCAAGACAAGTAAACTGTTCCTGACTGGCTGCATCTCTTCAATATGTAAACAGAGACCATGCAGATTTACTTCAACATCCCCAGCAATAATGGGAAATTGTACAAAGCCAACGTTTTGAAGTTTATTATCCTGAGCCATAACTATTAAGCTGTTGGTATTTCTGCTACTGTCCTTGCGAGATCCGCTATAGCGATAGTATGCATCGCACCGTCACTGAACAACTGTAAACTGGCAGTGGAATCAAGCAGCGATAAAACATCAGCTGAAGCTACACCAGTGTTAAGATGGCTTAAGGCCCATAGAGCCATACCACGAACCTGCATATCTGGAGAATCTAAATAGGCAACGAGATCATCAACAACCCCAGCGTCAACCATCTGACCGGGGCTAACTTGACACAAACGTCCAACCCCCCAGAGAAGACCTCGTTGCAACAGTGGTAACTCAAGGTAGTTGCCATCCTGGTACAATTCTTCTCCGTCTTCACGCATATAGGAGATCAGCATATGTAGATATTCTTCTCGCAACTGCCGGTTATGACACATGATTTCGCCCATCGACTCTGGAGCGCCCCACCCTATTCCACCTGACTCATCATTAAGAGTCCATAAAAATCGTCGCATCACGACCCTGGCAGCTTCAAAATCCTTCCCCGCTATAACTGAAACTATTTTGCCAAAACAACACACCGCATGCCATCTAACTTTTTCAAGCGGATGACAAAGTGCTATAAAGAGAGGATTGAGGAGAGCTTTTTGAGGAAAACCATCAAGCTGAGCATAAATCGAATGTAAATCAGAGGATGAAAGTAAAGAAATGAGCTGTTTTTTTAATTGCCGTCGGTCCATGGTTCTTTTCTGAGTTACTGATATACAAAGATTTTTTTTAAGTGTAGGCGGTGGAATAAAGGGCAAGTAAAATGTTCATGTTATTTAGTGTACGTTCCTTACCTGCGCTTGTCATCTAATCGCTTCATTCCCTCCATTACCATCCCCATGAAGCCACCAATTACATCTAACTGTTTTTCCTCAGGCGTCAACCCCTGGGTGAATTTGAAACGACCATTATCAAGGGTTAAAATTTCGTAAAAACCATCTCTGCCACTCACACCTCCAAACTCTGCATGGACAATTTCACCCTCATTAAAAAGGATATTACCACGCTTATCACCAACCTCCATATGCAGCCGACCTGTTTTCTGATTGGAATTAACCATCTGACAAAGTTCAACCGCCGCTATATCATTGAGTTGCCCGACCATTCCGGAAGAGAGTTCCTCTGCCCGTTGTTCATTAATTTTAGCAATTCTGCCGACAAGCAGCTTATAGAAAAACACCTGCAGAGAAGGAAATCTGTTAAGGATAAAACGGAAATCTTTCTGGTTCATCACTGCGACCTGGCATGGTGAAGCCGCCATAATAGTCATGGTGACCCGCTCGCCAGATAAAAGACTCATTTCGCCAAAAACCTCACCTTTTTCCATTTCCGCCAGGATAATTCCTTGATCATCAAGGACTTCTGCTCTACCGGAAAGTAAAATAAATAACCGGTCACCGGGATCCCCTTTTTGCGTTATAGGGAATTGCCAAGGATAGTCAATGAGATCGAGTAGAGATGCAAGGTCAAGCAGGTCATCGTCTGCAAGGGAAGAAAAGGTCTTGATAGATCTCAAGAGACCTGCAAATCTATTTATTCCCCTGAGCTTTTCACGTTTCTCGGTTGCCACAAGCAATTTCATTTGCAGAGTTGCAAAACCTTTATCTTTTTTATATTCAAACCTGATTAACCCGGTACATCCGCCACACTCAAACTTCACCTTCTCGGTGGCACCTTTTGAATATCTTTCAAAACTGCTTTCAGCAGATGCTATTTCCACTAAATCTTTTGCGAGGGTAAGACAGGTTGGCTTACTCACCGGCAGGGTTAATATCCCCTCGTTTACCTCCAACTCTTCTCTAACGTTATAAAGAGGGCAATGATCTTCTTCTGTTATTATAAATATTCCGTTTCTAAACTGCATATTTTATACCAGTCAATCTGATCTGCCGAACAGGAGATAAATTACAAACCCTAAAACAACGGCTCCTCCAAAAACTATCGGCAGTATCTTTTCCATCTGAACCACGCCATTGACAATTAAAGAGTCAACATAAGCTGTACCTGAAACCCACCATACAGCAACAAAGATTACTGTAATTACAAGGTCCTTCCATCTTTGCTTAAAGAGCATATAGCAAAGTAACAACACAAAAGGTACCATAAACCAGGGATTAGATGACAACCCTATATAGTCTACTTCCATAACCTGCTGATGAATATGGGTGGAGTTGAACCATTCAGCGATTTTCGTAAAAATTTCCATTCCGTTATTCCTTTGACATTACCAAAAACAATCTAACACCCTGTGAAAGGTATTTTTTATATAACCACGCTATAATTAAAACTCACATTTTTTCATTCTACAAGGTATATGATAGCATAATTACAATTCGTTGCCGGCATAAGCTACAAAAATGATTATCTATTCCACCCCATCGTACACTATAGTAAGCATCTTTATTTTATGTTTGCCTCTTGGGTAATCCTGTTTATTTTTTCGTCATACAAAAAGTTTTTCCTCTAAATTAACAATTACTATGAAAAAATCAAATATAGTTCTCATCGGCATGCCCGGTTCCGGTAAGAGTACAGTCGGTGTGATACTAGCAAAACTTATTGCAAAGCGATTCCTTGATACTGACATACTAATCCAGAACCTCACTAAGAAAAGTCTTCAGGAAATTGTTGACTCCCAGGGTTCCATGGCACTTCGAAAAATAGAAGAACAGGTCCTTCTATCAGTTCGCTGTAAGAATCACATAATTGCAACCGGGGGGTCTGCAGCCTACAGCCACTCAGCAATGCAACATTTGAAACAAGAAGGGCTTTCTGTCTTTCTACAGGCTGATCTCACAGCCTTAAAAGCCCGAATACACAACTACGAAACGAGAGGGTTGGCAAAACGGCCGGAGCAAACATTCCAAGATCTTTTTGAAGAAAGGGAAGAATTGTACACAACCTATGCAGATATTACAGTGGAATGCTCAAAACTCAGCCAGGACCAGGTTGCTGACGCCATAGTGGAAGAAATAGAGAAAGCATCACTACCTGGCGTAGATTTCATCTGAAATCTTCACCTTTTCAACTTTATCAAGATTACTTGTGCCATGGAATTAACCGGCAGACTACACCGTGAATTGCTCACCTTTCAATGTATGTTGAAAATCTATTGCAACAAACATCATAACAGCCCCCAACAACCCCTATGTGAAGACTGTACAGCAGTGCAAAAATACGCTGAGAAAAGATTACAACATTGCCCATTTGGTATAGAAAAACCGACCTGTGCAAACTGCCATGTTCACTGCTACAAAAAAGAGATGCGCGACAAAGTTCGCTCAATCATGCGCTACGCAGGGCCCAGGATGCTCTTTAGTCATCCCCTACTCGCCATTCTGCATATCTTGGATGGTAAAAAACAATCTAAGACCGGAGGTACCACTCGATGAAAACTCTGATCACCGGAAGCAGTGGACTTGTTGGCAATTCTCTCGTGGAATCGTTATTCAGTAAGGGGTATTCGATCCAGTGCCTGAAACGAACCCAGGACGCCTCCTCCAAACACTTCTGGAACACCGCAAACCTCCATACAGGCAGTAACGACAGGTTCCACTCAGTTATCCACCTTGCCGGGGAAAATGTAGCATCTGGACGATGGACTAAAATCAGAAAATCTCTCATTTTCAATAGCCGTGTTGAAGGTACACGTGAACTCGTAGATTATATTTCTCTTTTACCTGTGAAGCCTAAAATTTTCCTCTCAGCCTCCGCAGTAGGTTTCTATGGAAATAGAGGCGATGAGCTGCTCGACGAAGACAGTTCTCCTGGGGATGGTTTTCTTGCAGAGGTTTGTAAAAAGTGGGAAAATGAAACCAAGCCGCTTTCTAATATGGGTATCCGGGTAATACATTTACGCTTCGGTATGATTCTCAGTCCTAATGGCGGCCCCCTTCACAAAATGATTCCACCATTTACCATGAAGGTTGGCGGAGTGGTAGGAAATGGGAAACAGTTCATCAGCTGGATCAGTATTCGAGATGTTGCCAATATCGTTGATTTTCTAATTAAGACAGATCAAATATCGGGCCCCGTCAATGTTGTCACTCCAACTCCAACAACGAACAAAGATCTCACTAAGTCTTTAGGTAGAGCGCTTAACTGTCCAACATTGTTCAAAGTACCAGGGTTTATGGCAAAGTTAATCTTTGGTCAGATGGCAGATGAGATGTTACTTTCCAGCACCAGGGCCACACCAAAGGTTTTGCTTGATGGGGGTTATCAGTTTATTGACACCTCCTTAGATGAGACACTGACATACTGCATCAACAACAGCTAACCCGAATTGTTGTGTTTCGTAGGGCAGGGGTTGTAAAATCCTACGTGAGTTCACTTAACTCAAGTTCTAATTCACTGTCCTCCTCTTCAATGCCCCATAAAATTTCCGCACTTGTAATAAGATTTCCGGCTATCTTACTGGTATAGGTGCCGTCATTGAGCAACGAAGAGGCCATGGTGTCATCTATGTTCCCATCTCTTAATAAAATGCTGAGCCTTTTGGCTGAAACTATATCAAGTCCTTTATTTTGCTCCCGTGCTGTCTCAAGTTGAGCAACCGTCTCAATGTCTCCAGGATTTCCCTGAAACTCTGTTACCACCCTTAACACCTCTGCTAAATCTCTGCGTAAAAAGTTATATTCATTCTTAATATAGTCGTTATCTCTTGCCATATATCTGACAATATTTTTTTGTAGCTCACGAATTTCCTTCACAGCATCAATCATATCACGGCAGGCAAGTTTGATTTTATACACCTTTTTTCTCTGGACTCTATCCATATTCTTTTCCGCAAGAATTGAATATTTCAAAATATCACTATAGAGAAATTTAATTTTCCGCTGATACAGATGATCGATATCAACAGCTTCACCCTTCACTGTCTTTACGACTTCATCCATTTCTGCTTCTGAAAAGACTTCATGACGATGGAGGCGCAAGGCCTGAACAATAATTTTTGCAACGGTGTCGTAGAGATGTTCTGCCTCTTTATAGAGCGCTGCTATTGCTGGTCCGGAACTTTTAATAACTTCCTCATCTAAATACCGTGGTCGTCCCCGCCGGTCTTCTGCAAAAACAAAAAGGGTCTCCAGAAATGTTACTAACCTTCCTGTAAATGGTGTTATGAGCAACACCCCGGCAACATTAAAAATAGTGTGAAACAGAGACAGTTTCATGGCGATATCATCACTGCCAATACCAACGTAAATACTCAACATGTCCACAAGATTCATTAGTATTTTTATGAATACAATTGCAAATAATGCCGTCAACACATTGAAAATAAAATGGGCAACCGCCAACCTTTTACCATTGGCATTGGAGGTAATGGCACCCAAAACAGCCGTGACCGTCGTACCCAAATTTGCCCCTATGGCAAGACACAATGAATTCATATAATCGATCTGCCCTGTAGCCACCGCTGTAATGATAAGAGCCATGGTGGCACTGCTAGACTGGATAATTATTGTGGCAATCGCCCCTACTAAAATATAAACAAAAATCCCCAACAGGCCGCTAACACTGTACTGTGACAGGTCTATACCACTCTTCAGGGTTTCGAACCCATCCTTCATAAATGATATTCCAAGAAAAATAAAACCAAGACCCAGGAGAATATTGCCAAGACCTTTATAGGTCCTATTTGAAAAAAAAGTAAAGAGCACCCCAAAAACTATCATCGGCATGGCAAAGGCGGAAATCTTGATCTTCATGCCAAAGGCGGAAACTATCCAGGCAGTAGTAGTTGTGCCTATATTTGCTCCAAAAATAATGCCGACAGCCTGTGAAAGAGCGATGAGCTCGGCGGAAAGAAAAGATATGGCAATGACACTCACCAGGGATGAACTTTGAACAACAGCCGTCGCGAAAAAGCCACTGAATACCGCTTTTGGAACTGTATCTGTTGTTTTTTTTAGGATTTGCGAGAGAATTCCACCGGTAAAGAGCTTAAAGCCATCTTCCATGAACAGCATGCCAACAATAAATATAGCAATGCCCGCTGCAATAGTTGCAAAATTTCCACTTTCAATAAGTGCATAGCCTACGAGAAGAAGAATAGGTAAGAATAGAAATCTCTTTATCATGTTTGAACGCTTCAATATTTATCTTATAATTTGACACCTCAGCCTCAATTATCAATTGTTTAGATACCAAAGTCAAATTAAGTTCTTCAATCACAGAAACGATCGCACAATCATGTTGTATCCTGTGACAAGTGTCGAAATTAAAAAACAGTAATGACAACACCACAGGAAAAATATTTGTAATATTATACAGAAACCGATACTCTATTGCTGTTAAAGGTATTGAGCCGGACGTAGTTGTTTTATTCCATTACGTTTAATGACATCTGGTCATTGAATTTTTGCGGGTTGATTATATGGATGAAAAACAGGAAATTTTAGAGAGGATAACACCGCGTGCAGTACTCAAGGCACTCACAACTGAAGCTCTGGAGGCAGTGCCCATAGGACAACGGATTGATGAGTTCATTGTTATCAGAAAGTATCCGTTTCGTATTGGTCGTGAATCCCGTGTCAGGACAATAAATGGCAAAATAGAGCGACTCGAACGACCTCTCATCAACAACCAGGAACCCAACAACAATCTATACCTGATTGATCAGGGACCGCTGCTGAACATTTCCCGTGAACACCTGAGTATAGAAAAAGATGGCAGCAATTACGTATTAGTCGATCGGGGAAGTAACTGTGGAACGAGGGTTGGGGGAAATAGTGTTGGCGGCGAAGATAATGGTGGTTCTTCAGTTCTCAATGATGGCGATGTCATTGCGATTGGCACCTTAAAAACACCATTCCTCTATCGCTTCATATGCCTTGATGAATGACTGGCTCTAAAAAGCAAGGTGCAAAAACGAAACTTATAAGAATAATGGAGCTGAGGAAATACTTAATTTGAGAACATTTTTTCAAAATCTTTCCTTAAAATTTAAACTTTTCCTGACCTATGCTCTCATATCCCTGATCATATTCACCTTAAGCTTCGCCCTGCTCTTCTATAATACCAAAAAGAATCTCAAGCATCGTATCCAGGAAGAACTGAACAAATCCAATCAGACCATCACGGATATGGTGGAAACCACGGCAAAGGTTTCCATAAAAAATCACTTAAGGGCAATTGCCGAAAAAAACAGGGAAATCATCCAGCTCTTTCACCAGTCCTATCTAAGTGGAAACATAAGCCGGGAACAGGCCCGGGAAAAAGCCATCCAGGTCATGCAGAGCCAGAGTGTCGGAGAAACCGGCTATATATACTGCATTGACAGCCATGGAAAGGCCGTTGTCCATCCCAAATCCGGGGTCCTCGGAAGTGATCTCTCCCAATGGAAATTCATCCAGACCCAGATCAGCGCAAAAGAAGGCTACCTTGAATACCACTGGCAAAACCCAGACGACCAGAAGGTAAGAGCCAAAGCCCTTTATATGACGTATTTTCAACCCTGGGACTGGATTATTTCAGTGTCCTCCTACAAATCCGAGTTCTCAAAGCTGGTCACTGTCGACGATTTTAAAAAACGCATCCTGGGATTGACCTTTGGAAAAACCGGCTACTCTTTCATTTTTGACACCAAAGGAAATTCACTTATTCACCCGGAATTAAGAGATAATATTCTCAACATAAAAGGTGAAGAAGGGTTGCCCATTGTCAGGGAAATGATCCGGCAAAAAAAGGGGTTCCTCACCTATTACTGGAAAAACCCTTCGGAAAGTCAGGCCAGGAAAAAATTTGTCGCGTTTGACTCTATTCCCCAATTTAACTGGATTATCGCTTCATCATCCTATACTAAGGAAGTGTTTTCCCCGTTGTATGAGATGCAGAAAACTTTTTTATTGATTCTGCTGCTGGCTATCAGTATCAGTGCTATAGCTGCCTTGGCCTTGGGCATGTCTATTACACGGCCCTTAACAGCATTTGTACGCCGTTTTGAAAAAGGGGCCCAGGGCGACTGGACATCAAAAATGGACACCCTGACCAATGACGAACTTGGTCAACTGTCACGCAGTTTCAATGTGTTCATAGACAAACTCGATACCTACCGCAGGGAATTAATTTCAGAAATAGGAATGAGAAGGCAGACAGAACTGGAATTGGACAGTTTGAAAAATTATCTTTCCAGCATTATTGATTCCATGCCCTCCACCTTAATTGGTGTGGATTCCCAAAACATTGTCACCCTATGGAATGAAAAAGCTAGAGAAATTAGCGCAATCCCCAGGGAAGAGGCGGTGGGTACAAAAATTTCAACCCTGTTGCCGCACTTCAAAACCCATCTCCCCAGAATTGGAGAAAGCCTTAAAACGGGGAGAACTCAATATATTATGAAAGCCGCATTTGCCACAGGAAATGGCCAGAAACGGTTCGAAGACATAACCGTGTACCCTTTAATTACTCAGGGCCTGAAAGGCGCGGTTATCCGAATTGATGATGTGACCGAAAAAATCCGCATGGAAGAGACCCTGATTCAGAATGAAAAAATGCTTTCAGTGGGGGCACTTGCAGCCGGCATGGCACATGAGATAAACAATCCACTTGCCGGGGTTATCCAGAACACCCAGGTGTTAAACAACCGCCTTGGCGATCCGACAATTCCAGCCAATGTAAAGGCAGCAAAAGAGGCCGGTACCGATATAGAAACCATTCAACAGTTTATGACCCTGCGAAAAATCCCCCGAATACTACAGTCCATCACCGATTCCGGGATGAGTATCACCTCTATTGTTGATAATATGCTCAACTTTGCAAGAAAAGGAGATTCGTCCTTTTCCACCCATGATATGGCACAATTGATGGACAAGAGTCTGGAGCTAGCAAAAACAAACTATGATTTGAAAAAACAATATGATTTCAAGTCCATTGTCATCAAAAAAGAGTATGAAAAAGACCTGCCTTTTATTTTATGCGAAGCCGGAAAAATCCAGCAGGTCCTGCTCAATATACTGACCAACGGAGCCCAGGCCATGTATGCAACATGTGGAATAGACCAAAAGGATTACCACCATGAGCCTCAATTCACTTTAAGGATAAAAAAAGAGGCTTCCTGCAAAATGTTACGCATGGAAATTGAAGACAATGGTCCTGGAATCGATCCATCTATCCTGAAACGGATTTTTGAACCTTTTTTCACTACAAAACCGGTGGGAGTCGGCACAGGTCTTGGTTTATCAGTTTCCTATTTCATCGTCACCGAAAACCATGGCGGAACCATGGATGTGATATCAGAAATTGACAAAGGAAGCACCTTTATCATACGGTTACCCTGTATGAAATCTGGTAGGAGGAGCTAAAAACGCCTGGCAAACTATCTCTCCCATGAGAGTCCGTTACAAAAGTAACGGTTCTCCCTTTATAAAAAGTAATTTACCAGAGAAAATAAACCTCCAGCCTCAATATCATACCTTAAATTTGGCAACCATCGCTTTCAGATCGTCGGCTATACCAGAGAGATCTCCGGCCCTATCTTTTACCTGGGAACTGGCCATATTCATTTCATTGGCGCTATTGTTCACCTCCGCAATATCAGCGGCAATTTCCTCAGATACCGTCGACGATTGAGCAACATTCTCGTTCACTTCGGTGATTCCACTGGAAGCCTGGTTGACGTTTTCAGCTATCTCTCTCGTGGTTGCGGTCTGCTCTTCCACGGCTGTGGCGATGGTGGCGACTATCTGGTCAATATCGTTAATAACCGAGGAAATTTCATTAATCTCCGTTACTGTTATACCGGTCGCCTGCTGAATCCCCTGAATTTTATTTTTTATATCCAAAGTGGCCTCAGCTGTCTGCTTAGCCAGATCTTTTATCTCATTTGCCACCACAGCAAAACCTTTCCCCGCCTCCCCGGCACGGGCAGCTTCAATAGTAGCGTTGAGGGCCAGGAGATTGGTCTGTTCCGAAATTTCGGTGATAACCTCAGTCACCTTGTTGATTTCATCCGCAGCCCTACCCAGTTCATCCACCCGCTCCGATGCCTTCTTGGACTGGCTAACGGCCTGGCTGGTAATTTCTTTACCGCGGGTGGAATTTTGCGCAATCTCCGTAATTGTGGCGCTCATCTCCTCTGCGGCTGCTGCAACCATATTAACATTGACAGAAGCCTGTTCCATTGCCGCCGCCACAGTGTTCTGGTTAGCGCTCATCTCTTCTGCTGCAGAAGCAACCTGGCCTGATCTGTTGGCGGTATCCTGTGCCCCCGAGGACATATCGTCTGAAATTGTTGCCAGCTTGTTAGAAGAATCGTCAACACTGTTAACCCCGCTACCGACATCAGTGATCATCTTGCGAAGATTAACAGCCATGTCATTGAGCGACTGAGCAAGCACACCAATTTCATCTTTTTGATCAACATCCATGGTTCTTGTCATGTCTCCAGCGGCCATGGCCTTTGATAATTCAACACCTTTACGTAGGGGTTTGGTGATCATCAGGGTGAGTGTGAATCCTAAAACCAGGGCAAGTAACACTCCAACACCAATTCCAACAGAGGTAACAATAGTACTGGTCCTGCGTATCCTCTCTCCCTGCTCAACCATGTTATGGGCTTCCTGCTCCGCTTTTTGTACAATCTTATCCATAGCTAAAAAGGTATTATTCTGGTGTACTGCTGCATTCTCAAGGAGCAATTTATTCATTTCCACAAAGGTTGCATAGGCAACGTCACTGACAGCTTTCACCTGCGCAACAAGGTCAAAGACCTGATCAGATAAAGGGTACAGCTGGTTCAGCATAACATCCTTAGCACGTGAGGGAAGCTTTTGAGCAACATGTGATTTTATCTCAGCAACCTTCCCGTGCAGCTTTAGATGAATGGGTCGCAGCTGGTTTACCAGAGCCAAAATTTTTGGATTTTTCGTATCCACATTGCTCAACCATTTCCCTAGAGAGCAGGCCGTTCCATCAGTCCCTCCCTGAAAAGTCTCATCAAAGAGAAGGAGTTTACCTAATTTGGTAAGAAGCCCATTATGAGCAATCTCAAACTCATTCATATAGTCGTTCAAACGGGTCGGATTAACCATATCAGATGCAATCAGTCCCTTAGACAACTCCACCGCCTTGTTGTTAGCCACAACCCATTTGCCAATGTTGTCTGAAAAATCATTCCATTCCGGCTCCACAGTTTTAAAAAATTCCAGAGCCACAAACTCCTTCTTGGCAGCACCATACACCTTTCTTGCATCAAGTAGTCCCTGATGAGCCGATTCCCGTTGCTCCTTGGTCGCATAGGGGGTAAGCAGGGTCCGCATTAAACTGGCAATGGCGGCAGCCTCGCTTTTAATTGTCAGCATATTCTGGACCGCCGGTAGATCCTCCGTGGCCAACTCTTCCTGTATATGGGCGAGACTCGACTGCTGTTTCATAGCAGTGATACCAACGGCGAGAATAATCACAGCCGTGAGAATAAACCCTCCCACCAGTTTGACTCCAAGTTTGATGTTCTTCATAGAAAATTCCTTTTGCAAAAAAGAGATAAAAGTTATTCCCGAGCAGGGAACAGATGATTTAGACACGATTCATGAGTCTGTTGATTTAATAGCATTTTTGTTCAATATCGAGGCAAACAAAAAAATTTACCACAGGCATATAATTGATATCTCGGAGTCTCGTGCCTCGCTTACCGGAGGATAAAATTTTTGGTTTAACGAAGAGATTGGGCGAAAAGGCATTAAATCAACGGGCTCATTCATTGTCTTTATGCACGAATCTAAAGTCAAGTGATATGTTTTTAATGGCTAAAACGGAAGGTCTATCCGCTAACCCCGTTAAACGGGAGGTAAGACGGGATAAGTATCTCTATGCTTACAGCTTATTTTTCTTTATTACACAAAAAATAAGCTGTAAGACACTGTACTACATAGAAGGTAATGCTATTTTGAGACAATACGATCAACTGCTTCCTTATACCTCTCTTTTGTCTTAGCAATTATCTCAGCTGGAAGTTCCGGGGCGGGAGGATTTTTATCCCAATCAAGCCCTGAGAGATAATCTCTGAGGAACTGCTTATCAAAACTTGGCTGAGATTTTCCTGCTTCGTATTTATCAACTGGCCAAAACCTTGAAGAATCCGGGGTAAGGACCTCATCAATCAGTATAAGTCTACCGTCTAGTTCGCCAAGTTCAAATTTAGTGTCGGCGATGATAATTCCCTTGGTACGTGCATACTCTGAAGCTCTTTTGTACAGGGCTGTGCTGATTTCAGAAATTTGCCTGGCTTTGTCTTTACCGACAATTTCTTCCATTCGTTCAACGGAGATATTCTCGTCATGATCGCCGAGTTCAGCCTTGGTTGACGGGGTAAAAAGAACTGCCGGAAACTGATCTGATTCTTTCATGTTTTCCGGTAATTGAAAACCGCAAACCACGGTATCTTTTTTATAGGCACTCCAGAACGATCCCGAGATATACCCCCGAACAATACATTCAATTGGTAACGGTTTGGTCTTTTTCACCAGCATTGACCGTCCCTCAAGCTCCTTTGCATAGGGTTTGCAAAGCTCTGGATAGTCGTTCACGTCTGCTGTTATGAGATGATTTTCAACGATGTCTCCCAACAACTCGAACCAGAAGAGTGAAAGTTGAGTCAAAACAGCACCTTTGCCGGGAATGGGGTTATCCATAATCACATCGTAGGCGGAAATACGATCAGATGCCACCATGAGGAGTTTGTCATCATGGCCTGGAATTTCATACATATCACGGACTTTTCCTCGGTGTACAAGAGTGAGGTCCGGGAAATCGGTTAAAGATACGGTATTGGTCATTTTATTGATTCCTCCTGCTTCTGCTCAGTGACAGATTTACGTTTGTAATGATTTGGATATAATTTACACGCGGGATTTTTGTATTCTCTAAGGGTGGCGGTGAGAGATCCAATAGCGATTTTCGAATTAATCTTCACCGGCACCCGGCACTCATCGTCCGTATACCAGATAACAGTATCCCCTTTCTTCTCATACAGACCTTTAAACTTCATAATGGGCATAATAGCCGTAGTGAATACATCGCCTATAATTGTACCCTTAATTATCTTTTTCTCTATGGGATATACAGCAACCTCAGTCCTCTTTTTATCAGCAAAAGTGGGGACTGTAAACGGCTGCCCCAATTTAAATTCCATCAAGCGGCTGTTAAAAAATGAAGAAAACTCATTGTTAGTTTCGCCCTCAAGGGAGTATTCTCCCTCAAGTGTATCGTTTTTCAAATATGTAACAATCCACTTCACCTGATCGTACTCAAGCAGCCTGTGGGCTCGGTAACTGTACCCTTCCTCCTGCCAGATTTCATAGTGGTAAGGAAGTTTTTTGGCCCCCTTAACCTTTGTCACATGGAGGTCATTGATCGGGTAAAAGAGGTTAACTGCCCCCCCTTTTGTAGTTACGAGCGCCCTTATTTCATGACCGTTCTCAACACCGGAGAGCCTCTTTACCTCTAAGTGCAGTTCACCTATTTTTATCCCCCCACTCCAGGAGACATCATAGTGCAGCAGCTCAAATTCCGGGTAACCAATGCCTGACAGCTCTAGTTTAATAACGCCAAGGGGGTAAACTATTTTTTCACCTTCAGCGGCGACGACACCAATCGGCTGGCAAACAATGCACAACAGTATCAGAATACGAACCAGTACCATAAACTTTAATTTATTCCATTGTTATCAAAGAAACCCAGGTTGCTATAAAAAGAGTAATACTGATAAAACCGTTCATAGAAAAAAATGAAGCGTGTATTTTGGACAAATTCTCAGGTCTGACAAGCATATGTTGATAACAGAGGGCGCCCGCTGCCAATATTATCCCGACATAATAGAAAATATTTAAACCCGCCACAACTCCGGTGAGGGTAAAAAGGACAAAGGCAAGAATATGAAAAAAACCGGCAAGCCGAAATGCATTTTTTTTCCCAAGTCTTGAAGGCAGGGAGTATAACCCTACTTTTTTATCAAAATCTGCGTCAAGACAGGCATAAATTGTATCAAACCCGGCCACCCAGAACATAACTCCAAGAGAGAGCACAAATGGATAGTCCACAAGACTCCCCTGTACCGCTACCCAACCACCCAGCGGCGAAAAGGCTAAAGCAACACCAAGTACGACATGACAGAATGCTGTAAACCTTTTGGTTAGGGAATAAAAGAGAGTGAGGCCAAGGGCAAGTGGTGCGAGTAACAGTGTCAAATTATTGAGATTGTAACAGGCGTAGAAAAATACAAGGCCGGCTAGAATCACCATCGTCCACGCTTCCACCAGTTTAACATCTCCTGCGGGAAGGGCTCTGTTGGCAGTGCGGGGATTATCGCGATCAAACTTGTAATCAACAATGCGATTAAATCCCATGGCACATGTCCTGGCACCAACCATGGCTATTATTACCCAGAACAGGATGCTCATTTTCGGCAGCCCACGGGACGCCAGAAACGCACCGGTAAAGGCAAACGGCAGAGCGAAAACAGTCAGTTTGAACTGAATCATCTCCAGGAGAATTTTAATTTTTTCTACAAGCGGGGTGAGTTTTACCATCTTTTTCTACCAGGTATATCCAGGCCCAATTGGTCGGCCAGTCTCCATGAATATGTCTTTGCTGCTTCTTCAAGGGATGTAGGGTTCAAATAATAACTGGGGAGTGTTGGGCATATAACTCCACCAGCATCATGCACTGTGAGCATATTTTGCAAATGGGTTCGATTTAGTGGCGTTTCGCGGACAGCAAGAACCAGTCTTCTCCGTTCCTTGAGCATAACATCTGCAGCACGGTGGATCAGGTTAATAGACATTCCAGCGGCGATTGCCGCCAAGGTTCCCATGGTACATGGAAGAATAACCATGGAATGGTAATGACTGGAACCTGAGGCTGGTGAGGCCGCCATATCAGCCGCCGCAAACCACCTTGAAACCAGTGGCAGAGCTTCGGGCTCCATCCCCTGTTCCATCTGCAGCACATCCCGCCCCGCGTCTGAACAGATGCCATGCACTGTAACGTCAACTTCAGCTAGGGACTCAAGGAAAGAGGGGAGAAAAAGCATCCCTGTAGCCCCTGTGACAGCGAGAAGTATTTTCGGCTTTTGACTTGTCATCGATATCAGGCCTTCTTATTCACTGAGATTTACAAAGAGCTTTAACGGCAGCGCGGCCCCGTCAATTTCCCCTCTTTTGATGAGTATTTCAAAAAAACTTTCAATAGCTTTTCGTTTTTGCCCGGCTAGATCATATTCTATACCCTTGAGGTAATCGTGGCATTTCTGTTTAGAAAGAGGAATACGAGCAGCGGAGATTTCACACACAGCATCGAGATCGGCTTTGCCTTCGTCCCGACAACGGATGAGTTCACGGTGTATATTTTCGAGGGTTTCTGGGTGAGAATCACAAAATTCTTCTCTTACGGCGCAAACTCCAAATACAAAAGGTAGACCGGTCTCCCGTTTCCAGATATCACCTAAGTCAAACTGATACAAATAGGTCGATTTTTCGACAAGGCGCAAAGCATCATCCCCAATGGCGAGAACAGCTTTGAATTCACCATTTTCCACATCCATTATATTACCAGAAGAATAGACCGGCACAACTTTGTTAAACTCTTCAAGTATGATCTTAACAAGATGCACTGAGGTTTCGGACTGGGAAGTGAGTAAAACGGGTGCATCATGCAGCTGTTCCATGGGAACGTGGGAAAATAGAAACACGGAACCTACTGGCCCGTTTGCACTTATCGACAACCCCGATAGCAGTTTATATTTTTCAGAGTGTGCGCCATACTCAAAGCATGAAACAAAACCGAGATCAATATCTCCATCAAAAAGCTTTCTGTTGAGAGCCGCAGGAGGAGCCTCAACCAATTGCCACTTGTCACAATGGACCGTTTCTTTCCATTTTTCATGAATCGGCGCGGTGTTAAGATAATTAACCATACCAATTCTGGCATTTTCAGTCATAGATTTTTCCATACCAATCAAGCCTCACACTCCACACTATTGAGATACTCCGGGAACAACATGGCCAATTTCGGCTGGTTTGCCGGCCGTTACCAGAACTCGAATGACTTCCTCTCTATTTTGGCAGGCTAGAAGCCTTTCTGAGGAAACATGAATAAAATTTGATTTTTTGCCCACACTCAAACTACCATAATCACACTCTCTATGCATAGCCCTAGCTCCACCAAGGGTTGCCATCTTGAGGATAGTATCATGGGAAACCCCACGATGTACCTTGCTTAGCATCCCCATCTCTCTCCATAAATCCAATGCAGGATTTGAAGTTATAGAGTCCGTACCAAGACAGGGCAAAATACCAGCTTCAACCATATCCGTTACAGGAGCAACCCCTACTTTTAAAAATTGATTACTTCCGGGACAAAGACAAACCTTTGCTCCAGATTGTACTATCAGCTGAATATCCTCAGTTGAAACATGGGTACAGTGTACCAACAGGGTCTTATCATCCAGGATATTAAGCTTTTCAAAGTACGAAACGGTAGAGGTAGACGCCGCCCCCAATCCTCCATCATCAAAAGAACCATCCCAACTGTTTCTTTTCTCGAGAAAGTCACGAAAGGGACCGGTCAAGCTGGAGATAAACTGTTGTTCACCTGCGGACTCCGCTGTATGGATGGAAAACAGATGTGCAGATTCACGACATCTGTGCTTAATAGCTTGTAGAAGAACCGGTACAGTTGAATACGGCGCATGCGCTGTTACCGGAAGCTCTGCGTTAAGGCTTTTTAGAGACAACAGAGTACGATCAACAGCGCCCTTATCAGGGCCAAGGAACTCGAGCATGCGATATACTTCTATGCCAGCTGCGTTGGTCTTGCCTCTAAGTTCCTGGAAATGAGTATTTCCTATGTCTGCTATTAAAACGACCCCTGCCTGGTATTGTTCATCAATGGTAGCAGTTATACTGTTGACTATCTCTTCTTCAGAGGCCTGAACTTTTCCTCGCTTCTCAAGCAGGGTGCTAATCCAGTCAGTAAAAGTCTGGCCTTCGCTCAATTCTTTGCTCTGTCCCAGGTAAGACAATTCCAGGTGCATGTGTGCATTGATCAAACCCGGCATCAACACACCTTTATAGCGTTTCTCTTCAAGCCCTTGATAGCTGCGGGTGATGTCATCACGCCGCCCAACAGCCTCAATTCTGTCACCAGCAATGACAATTGAACCATCTTGAATAACAGAGTCTGAGACGGGAACAATCCAGGGAGCGGATACGATGAACATGACTGAGACCTTTATTTACAGAACGTTAGTGCCTTAGAAATTCATTTCTTGATTTTTATGAATGAATTTCGTGAAGGCACTTATCCCGACTTATTTTCCATTTATCGGGGTTAGCCAAACCAGGCATAAGTAACTTGAGCAATTACTTAACCAGCGTGTAGTCCATAAATCTTTGTTCAGCAGTAAAACCGGCATCGGTTACAAGACGCCTTATTTCCTGCTCGGAGAGCCTGAAACTCACCCCCGCTGCTGCAACAACATTTTCTTCGATCATGGTACTGCCAAAGTCATTTGCGCCAAAAAACAGCGAAAGTTGAGCAACCTTAGGTCCCTGGGTCACCCATGATGCCTGAATATTATCAAAATTGTCCAGATAAATTCTAGAGAGGGCCAACATTTTCAAATATTCAAATGCGGTTGTCTTTTCCAGATGTGCAAGCACGGTGTTATCTGGCTGGAAAGGCCAGGGAATAAAGGCTGTAAAACCTCCGGTCTCATCCTGCAGATCCCGAAGTTTTTTCAAATGGAGCAAACGCTCTTCTGCTGTCTCAACGTGGCCAAACATCATAGTTGCCGTTGTTCTAAGGCCTAAGAGGTGTGCCTGGCGCATGACGTTAAGCCACTGATCGCTATTACATTTTCTTGGAGCGGTCAATTCACGTACTCTATCGCTCAGTATCTCAGCGCCACCACCGGGGATTGAGCCGAGCCCTGCATCCATAAGCCGTTTAATCACCGCAACGATAGTCAACCCGGAGATTTCAGCAAAATGATGAATTTCAGGAGGGGAGAAACCATGGACATGGATCCCGGTTGCCCTCATAAAGCTGACCATCTCTTCGTAGTATTCAAAAGGTTGGTCGGGATGGAGACCACCTTGCAAAAGCACCTGGGTTCCCCCATGCTCCTGGGTCTCTTTTATTTTGTCCGCCAACTCCTCAAAACTAATAAGGTAGCCCTCTTTGTCCTCAGGGGGCTTAAAAAAAGCACAAAATTTACATGCCGAGATACAAATATCCGTATAGTTGATATTTCTATCAATAACATACGTTACTCTTGCTTCAGGATGCTTTCTCCGCCTTACGCTATCAGCAAGCATCCCAAGCTGGTGGAGGTCGGCACCTTTTTCAAGTTCACCATACTCTTCATCACTAATTCGTTTACCGGCAGAAATTTTATCGCGTATTTCCGTAAAGGCCATAGTCTTCCTTTCCATGCTACTTATCGTGAACTTCTATGATGTTATACAGGGTATCACGCTGCACCGGGATTCGCCCAGCCTCTTTAATGAGACGGACAAGGGTTTTGCTACCTATTGCCTGATCGGTGTCAGCACCGGCCATATGGGTGATGACTTCCTCTTTTACTGTCCCGTCCATATCGTCTGCACCAAAAGAGAGTGCAATCTGAGCCATCTTTGGCCCTATCATGACCCAATACGCCTTTATATGGGGGAAGTTATCGAGAAAGAGGCGTGCCACAGCAACATTTTTCAGGTCATTGATCCCTGTCGTCCTGGAGAGTTCAGACATCTTGGTGTTTTGAGGATGAAATGCAAGGGGGATGAAGGCGAGAAACCCGTTTGTCTCATCCTGCGCCTCCCTTAAGGCGGACAGATGTTGTAATCGTTCTTCAACCGTCTCGATATGGCCATAGAGCATAGTGGCATTGGTATTAAACCCTTGCCTATGCGCTATTTTCGAGATATCAAGCCACTTGTCTCCTGAAATTTTCTTTTCACAGGTCAACTCTCTTATTCGAGGGCTGAAAACTTCAGCCCCTCCACCTGGCAATGAGCCGAGGCCTGCATCACGCAGAGTCTCCAGAGTTTTTTCTATGGATTTACCGGATATCTCAGCAAGATGTGCTATTTCCACACAGGTAAATGCCTGAATATGCATCTCCGGCTTCACTTCTTTAATTCCTTTTAATATTTCAACATAATATTCAAAAGGGAGATCCGGATGAAGGCCGCCAACCATATGCACTTCAGTAATGGGTTCACTAAGCCTGTCACGCACTTTCTTCTTTACCTCTTCTACGCTCATTTCATAGGCTAAATCGGAGTCTTTCTCACAGCCAAAAGCACAGAATTTACACAGGTTAGTACAGATATTTGAGTAGTTTATATGCTGATTGTAGATAAAGTATGTGTTATCACCGTTCTTACGTGTCCGCACGATATCAGCTAAATACCCAAGGGCGAGGATATCATTACACTCATAGAGCTTACGTCCATCCTCAACGCTTAATCGTTCTTCACCATTAACTTTTTCAAGGATTGTGGCTAAACCACGGTCTGCAATATATTTTTCCACGATAAAATAAAAAAGCCGGGCTTTTAACCCGGCTCAATCCATATATTATATGTTATCAATCAATAAAAAACTTAAGTTTCTCTCGACGACTTGAGTGCCGTAATCTATTCAAGGCCTTCTTTTCAATTTGCCTGATACGTTCGCGGGAGACGTTAAAAAGTTTACCTATTTCCTCAAGTGTATATTCGGCCTTTTCACCTATACCGAACCTGAGTCGTATTATCTTTTCTTCTCTCTCACTCAAGGTTTCAAGGATATCATTGACTCGCCCCGATAACTCCCGTGTCTGCACAGCATCGTATGGAGATTGAGACTCCTGATTTTCGAGAAAATCTCCAAGAGTCGAATCATCATCACCCACTGGAGTTTCCAGAGAGATTGGTTCCCTGGACGCTTCAAGAATAGAGAGTATTTTATCCATTGGCAGGCTTGTCGCCTTGGATATCTCCAGGGGAGTAGGCTCCCGCCCAAGTTCTTTGAAGAGCGCGTAGAAAGCTTTAAAAAACTGGCTTCGTAATTCAAGGAAGTGGACAGGTAAACGAATGGTTCTTGTTTTATCAAGAATAGCACGGGTTATTGCCTGCCTGATCCACCAGCTTGCATATGTAGAGAATTTATTTCCCTTGGTATAATCAAAACGAAAAACAGCGCGCATCAGACCAAGGTTTCCTTCCTGTATCAGATCAGCAAGCGTCAACCCTTGATGCATATATCTCTTTGCAATGGAAACAACCAGTCTCAGGTTGGCCCTGATCATGGTATCTTTGGCAACCTCGATGGAGCGGCTATATGCTTCCAGCTTCGCCTGGAGCTCAAATAGCTCTCGAACATCCGGGTATTTCTTCGCAGCGCTAATAATATTGTAGCGCATGAAGTTTAGTTGTTGCTTTTTGGGCTTGAGGGTGGGATCTCTTTTTTCCCAGAGATCAATCCTCTCCCTCAACAGATGAACTTCTTTCACCCCTGAATTGTCTTCCCTGATAGCTGTAATGATAGACTCAAACCCCTGGCGAATGGTCTTGCTGTACTTGGCCTCTTCCTCGGGTGTGAGAAGATCAAACCTACCCATTTCCCGCAGGTATGTGGTTGTCGTCTCTTCCGCTTCATGTGTCTCTTCATCTGCGACAACAACTTCGTTGCCTTTTGCCGCATCAGCATCAGCGGAGTCTTTTTTTACCCAAACTTCACCTGAAAGCGTCCTTCTCTCACCACCCTTTTCTACGGTGACAATCTCTATTGAATGGGCCCCAAGAAAATTAAAAATAGACTCTATTTGACCGGGATCCTTAATTTCATCTGGCAATAGCTCGTTTAAATCATCAAAGCTAATACAGCCTTCCTCTTTCCCTGCTTTTAAAAGGTTTTCTTTAAGTTCAGGCAGCACCAGACACCCACTCCATTTTGAATTTTAAAGACTACCCTTTGTACACTTACCAAAATGGCTATGTCCAATAGTCTTTGAGAAGTACCAATAGGTAAAATCTAAGATTTTTGACAAAAAAAAAGCCGACGAGACAGACCTCGCTAGCGTGTAGTAAATTCAGAATCTAGTATTAATACATCATTAAGACGTAAAAAGCAAATTTTTATCACAATAAACAAAAACTCCAAGGTATTTTTCCCATCTATGAGTATATGGCGGTATAATATAGTATCAATCAAATGACTTTCAAGGCAACTCGGCCACCTTTCAGTGCCTTAAAAATTCATCTTTTGTTTTTGAATGAATTTTGTGGAGGTACTTATCCTGTCTTTTTTACCGTTTACGGGGTTAGTTCCTTATAATTTCATTTCTTGCGTTCACCACAACTATTTTACTGAAAGGCACCACAATGATATCAAAACGCTCAAGCGGTATTCTTGCCCATATAACCTCGCTCCCCTCCCCCTTTGGCATCGGAGACCTTGGTTATTCCAGCCAGAAGTTTTTAACATTTTTAAAAAAAAGCGAACAGACATACTGGCAATTTCTACCTACGGTGCCAACGAGTTCCATATTTGACCACTCCCCCTATATGAGCAACTCTGCCTTTGCCGGTAATCCGTTGCTGCTCTCACCAGATTTATTATTCGAGGCGGGTTTAATTAATAGAGCAACGCTCAATGAATACCCGGAGCTTTCACCGTACCGTACAGAATTCAAAAAGGTTAAAAGACATAAAGAGCTTCTTCTGCAGAAGGCATTTAAAAATTTTCTCCCGGCCAAAGAGTCTGGATTCGAAAAATTCAGAAAGGAAAATGAGTGGCTAAGTGACTACACTCTTTTCAAAGTTGCCAAAGAGCTGTTTCAATCAACTGCCTGGAGTGACTGGCCAACAGGGATTAGCCGCAGAACAAGCAGTAACTTAGTTGAACTCAAAAATAGCCACCGGGAAAGGATAGAATATTACGAATTTGAACAGTATGAGTATTTCCGGCAATGGCAATTATTAAAACAGGAAGCAACAAGACAAGATATCCAATTATTTGGAGACCTGCCTATCTATGTAGGCTATGACAGTGTTGATGTCTGGGCGAATCAGGATATTTTTCAACTCAGCAAGTTAACTCATCGCCCCACCCATGTTGCCGGTGTGCCACCTGACTATTTTTCCAAAACTGGCCAGCGCTGGGGAAATCCTTTATATGATTGGCAGAATAGTTCACCTATTATTAAAGAACAGTTACTAGGGTGGTGGGCTAAACGACTCCAGCACCTCTTTACTCAAGTCGACGTTGCTCGCATAGACCATTTCAGAGGTTTTGAATCATACTGGTCCATCCCTGAAGAGAACGATACCGCTGTGGATGGAGAATGGCTTAAGGGACCGGGGATATCATTTTTCCAGGAGATGCGAAAACGCCTCGGACCTATGAATATAGTTGCAGAAGACTTAGGTATCATCACAGAAGAAGTAGCTACCCTCAGAGATAAACTGCAATTTCCTGGAATGAAAGTGCTCCAGTTCGCTTTTGATGGTAACCTGCAAAACGAGTTTCTTCCCTTTAATTTTAAAGACCCCAATTCTATTGTTTATACAGGAACCCACGACAACGACACAACTCTCGGCTGGTTTTTAAGTGATCAACTCAACGACAATTTAAGAAGAGACATTAAAAAGCAGGTCAATGGCTATCTCAACGATTACAAAAAAATCCACCACGACTTAATCTACTTAGCCCAGTCTTCAATCAGCAAACTGTGTATTTTCCCACTACAGGATGTACTCGGCTTTGGTAACGACTGCAAAATGAATAGCCCAGGTGTCCCCACGGGTAACTGGCGATGGCGATGTGGCGAAGAATTTCTCAATGATGAGATTTCAAACTATCTCAGGGAAACAACAATCAGCTTTGGCAGAGGAAGAAAAAAATGAACAAGTAGTTGTTGACAAGCAAATCACGGTCAGTTATATAGAAGCACCTTGTGGCCCCATCGTCTAGTGGCCTAGGACACTGGCCTCTCACGCCGGTAACAGGGGTTCGAGTCCCCTTGGGGTCACCACAAGTAAATTCAACCACCTACGCTATTTTCCCTGGGATAAGTCATTGTCCCAGGTGGTCGCTAGGTGGTTTTTTACTTTTGGCAGCAGCCTTAATGCCGGCCGTACTGATTCAATCCTGCGAATATACTTCTCTGTTGTTGAAAGATTTTTGTGTCGCAAGATAGTCTGAATATCAATCATTGCGACCCCTTCTCTGGCCAGAATACTTGCACTTAGGTGCCTTATGGCATGTAAACCAAAATGTTTTACCTTTGCACGCCGACAGAGATTCTTCATCCAGTGAAGACGGGTTGTGAACGGCTGTAGTGTCTCTGGGTCAGGAAACACCCACTCATCACTCTTCCGTTTCTTTTTCTGTGTCACTAATGCATCAAAGAGATCCTCAGTCAGGGGAAGCCAGGACGATTCCCATGAGCCATCTTTCGTTTTTCGAGTATAGAGCCTTACTTTCACACCTGGAAAATCTACATCTTCCCATTTCAACCTATACAACTCAGATCTTCGAGCGGCGAGATGCAGGTAACCGAGTAGCATTGTTGCATCTTGCGTTGTCCAAGCGACCTCATATACTTTCCAAAAGTCTCTTTCAGGTGGTACATATCGCGGTTGCCTTTCCTCTGGGAATCTTTCCACCAGGCACGGATTCTCCTTAGGAAGTTGCAAATATTTAATTCCCCAGTTCCATGCAGCCACGAGATTCTTACGATCTTTATTAGCGGCATATCCCGATCGAGTGACACTTTGGTTCTGCAGATGTCTCAGTACAGTTCCTGCTGTTAGTTCCACAACAGATAAGTCTTTATCAATACCACTAAAGAAAAATTTAAAAGCGGACTTTTTTTCCTGATAAGTCGTGCTAACAAATTTCACCTCTGCAAAATCCAAATAACGGATTGCCCACTCACCCAAAGATGTTGTGGGTGTCAACGAGATGACTCGGTTGTTCTGTTCTACCTCCCATTCGACGGCTTCCTTTTTGGTCGCAAAAGACTTCCTTACGTACTTGTTGTTGATCTTGACTTGTGCCAGCCATGGTTTCTTGCTTTTTTCTTTGCGCTTGTATGGCATAAACTACCTGTCCTTCGCAATTATTGGTACTTTCGGAAAGTATTGACAAATTTGCATGCGCCTGCCAAGCTGTAATCATGATGAAAACGCGTGGAAATCTTGTTTTGTTCATATGGTCGAAGTTCAAGGTCACTTCGAATCTCGCTGCCGAAAACCTTGCGCTTCGCCAACAATTGGCCGTAATGAAAAGAACGAAAAAGCGGCCGAAGATTCGAATGGCGGATCGACTCTTCTGGGTTGTGCTTTCCCGAATTTGGACTCCTTGGCGCAAATCTCTCGTCATTGTAAAGCCGGCCACCGTTGTCAACTGGCATCGCAAGGGTTTTAAACTTTTCTGGAAATTCAAATCCAAAGGTCCTGGAAGGCCTCAAGTCAGTCGTGAAATCCGTGATCTTGTCAGGAGAATGGCTGCAGCCAATCCAAGC
>JAAELB010000217.1 GCA_024227155.1 Desulfobulbaceae bacterium | reverse complement strand
TGTTTTTCGAGCAACCGATGACCCGCAAACAACATCAACAATAGGGTCTACGACTACAGATAGCAGCAGTTCAACAATCTCTGGAGATATTGGGAGGCGTCGATATCGTACAAATCAATTCAATGTTCTTTCTGAATATACCTACACTGCTGATAGCCTCTTCTCAGTTGGATATACAAACGATATTTTGCGAAATGAGGACACAGGAATTGGTGGGTATGAAGATTATGACCGCCATGAGGGGCTAGTCGGTTTGAACTATAGATTTAACCCAGAGTGGAAACTCCTTTTTGAGGGGAAGTTTGTACGCGGGCTGTACGACCCTCCGCCTCAAATCGGAGGGATCACACTTCTTTCACGAGACCTTAAGGAGTACCGTGCAAATTTTACTCTTGAATCAAACGTTCTGCCACACGACCCTCTTTACCTAGGATATAATTATACAGGGCTGAAATACGATGAGGAGTTACAGAGCGATAGTGATATTCATGCAGTCACGTTTGGCTGGAAGCGAGAACTCTCGCCTCGAATGACATTCGCCCTTGGTGGAGGACCAACATATGTACGAACAGAAGGTGGGAAGGATGAATGGCAACCAAATGGCTATATGAAATTCACCAATAATATTGAACATGGGCAATTGACTTTAGGTGCTACAGCAGGAGT
>JAAELB010000216.1 GCA_024227155.1 Desulfobulbaceae bacterium | reverse complement strand
TAACAGAAAAATGCAGAGTTATATCATTCCCAACCGCTTCAGGATTCTGCATCAATTCTACCATGATCGAAACAGTCCCCTCCTTGGTGAATTTTATGGCATTCCCGACCAGATTAAACAATATTTGTTGCAGCCTTAAGTCATCTCCTATATAGGCAGGTGGTAGTGTCGTATTTTCAATATATTGCAATTTGAGTCCTTTTTCCACGGCAGACATGTTCATTGTGGAAATGACTGTTTCCAACATAGCTCTTAGGAAGAAAGGCTGCTGACTCAATAACAGTTGGCCAGCTTCAATCTTTGAAAAGTCGAGAATGTCATTTAAAATGCCCAGTAAACTATTCGCAGAGTTTTTTACTGTTTCCAGTAAGTTCTGTACTTCCTCGCCGGGATCTGACTTGAGAGCAAGATGAGTCATGCCGATTATCGCGTTCATGGGAGTTCGTATCTCATGACTCATTTGGGCAAGGAATTTTGACTTAGCACGGTTTGCTTCTTCTGCCAGCTGTTTTGCATCCAAAAGCTGCTCATCACGCTTCTGAATATGATCAAGCATGGAGTTAAAACCATCCGCAAGCACCTCAAGTTCGTCAGTGAACTCGTTCTTGATGCGAATAGAATATTTTTTTTCGTTGCGGACGCGACGCATTATTTCTACCATTTCCAGGATAGGGTTGGAGATATAGCGCTGCAGCATAAAAAAAACGAGGCCGGCGAAAAACAGCGATGTTATCATGATACCGCCAACAACAAAGGCTGTCCGTGTGAGTTTTTTGGAAAAATCATCTAGATCTGCACGGAGCAAGAGAGTTCCTTGAATATTCCCATCTATTTGTATAGGAACATGGAGGTCCAGGTGATTGTCTTTAGAGAAAAATGCATTTTTTCCTATGTGTTGGAGGTCATGCGGGAACTCTTCAGGTAGTTTCTGCTCGTCGTGATCTATCTGTTCTGACATGTATCGGGCAAAAATCTTTGCGTCTTTAGTGTAGATAACAGCTTGATCAATTTGCGGTCTTGCCGAAAGGGAGGACAGAACTTCAGTGGCTGTTTCCACATCGTTAAATTCCAATGGAGCGGTACAATTAACACTGATCACTCGCGCTAAACCGTCCAAATCAGCAACCTTGGACTTTCGAAAAGAGTAAAGTTCTTGGCCAACAAAAAAAGCGGTGATCAAAAAAGTGATCAGTAGCCAGCTGGAAATTACGATTACAGCAAGTTTTTTACTCAGAGAAGAACGGCTAAATAGTGAAAAAGCCATGTGACATATTACCTTAGTAATTTTTCCAAAAAAAAAGCTACTTAACTTCGTTTGCTACTCTCAATAGCTTTGAACTTATTTTTAACCGATACCTGTCGGCATTTGTCTTGCTGATATTAAAACGAACTTTATTTTCAACTATTACGAAATTGATAATACCGAATTCCAAGAAATGTTCATTTTCTCCCACTAAAAGAACAGGCCTGTCAGCAATTGATGCAATGACATCCACCATATGATCCACTTGTGGAGATGATACAAAAAGAATATGAATTTTTTTTACAGAGGTGATATTGTCAAAGCGCATAACCTTAACATTTCTGCCATTTATCATGGATGAACGTGCAATTTTGTCCAATACCGAACCAAAAGGATCACGCCCGAGGATACCGATGATAACCGGTGTCTCCAACCCGTCAAAGCTGGACTCTGGCCAAGTTAAATATTTGCTGAACTGGATAAGAAATGCTGCTTTAATTTCGAGAGCGCGCGATTCCTGCAATCCGGCAAAGACCGGAGCGGATAGCCACACCAGGACAGTCAAACAGATAAAAACCTTATGGATTCGGTGAAACCGCATAATTCTTTTTAAAAAGTCCAGACTAGTTTGCCATACACGTTGCGGGGAATTTCACTGCCAATAATCCCGTCTTGGGAACTGGAAAATTCAGAATGACTGTCGTCAAAGAGATTACGGACACCAACAGTAACTGTGAGAGCGCGTGATGGATGCCAGACCAGGTTCAGATCACAATTCACATAACTGTCGATATCCATGTCCAACAGCTTGTCTATATATGATAGTGTCGCATTAAGCTCAAAATTAGCAGGTAGATCCATATAGGAACTCAGGGTGACTTTGTTTTGCGCCTGCTGATCTTCACCAAAACCAGGCCGCTGAAACAACACATCATCATCGTTTAATATATTTAAATGAAACCAAGTGTATCCCACATTCAGGCGCCACCAATCCACCACTGACCAGTTACCGCTGAGTTCGAATCCATAGCTTTCCCCATCGCTGCTATTATCGACAGTGACGGGCATCACCATGTGGGGCGGACTGGGCATCGGTTCAGGAAAGGGGGTACCACTGGCTATGCCGCCAGTGAGATCATCATAGTGGCTATAAAAAGCGGTGATATCAATAAAGATGGTTTCTGTTGGCCGTATCCGATAGCCGAGTTCATAGGACATCATTTTTTCCGAATCGATCTCATCATTGGCTGTCACGCGCATTGCGGTAACCATGCCTGCTGGCGGAATGCCAGGATTAAAAAAAGCATGGGCATTATAGGTAGCATTGCTTTCTGCACGGGATGGAGTTCGGACCGTCCTGGATATTGCCGTCCATATGGCATGTGTATCGCTAAAATTCCAAAGCAGGCTCGCACTGGGCTGCCACTCCAGCCCGCTGTAATCGTTATGCTCAATTTTTGTACCAATTTTCGCCTCTCCTTTGCCATCTGCAAATGATAAGCGATCCTGGATAAAGCCGCTAAAAAGTTCATCATTGCGTTTCTCTGGATCAAGAGAAAGATTGTATAAACCGCTCACCGGATCAATTGTAGCAGAGGTTTCATTATTTCGATGGCGAAATCCTAAACCCCAAAGTAATTCCTGATTCTTGGTCAGTGCAAATCGGTGTTGGAAATCTACATCAAAGGTATCAAGTGTTTCAGCAAAACCTTCCCCATCACGTTTGTGGCGGTCATAATAGAGTTGCAAGCTCATATCAGAACTGTTGGAAATGACATGGTTCCAGCGGCCAAGGAGGTTGCCACCGAAGAGTTGGGCTTCATCCTCGAACTCATTGGAGTAAGGAGCTGACAAGGTCAAAGAATTTTTTAGCTGCGCGGCCATACCTGAGTAGATATCACCCTGCAGAGTCATTGTATCACCGCCGTCAAGATTTTTATCCATACGAAATCCGGCACGACCGATATGATAGTTATCGGCGGCATAATCACCGGATGGGGTTTCAAAGTTGTCCCGGTCAAAAAATTTACCATAGATACGATAAGAGGTACTATCATTCAGCCAACCTCCATAGCGCCCTCCTATTGTACCAGTATCATGGCTACCAGCTTCCATGGACAGCAAACCTCCCTGGGTATCGGCACTTTCTTTGGTAATGATGTTGATAACGCCGTTCACTGCATTTGTCCCCCACAGTGTGCCTCCCGGACCACGGATGACCTCAATCCGATCTATATCTTCAATCATCGTATCCTGCACGTCCCAGAAGACTCCGGAAAAAAGCGGTGTATAGACGGTGCGGCCGTCGATCATCACTAACATCTTGTTGGCAAAACGACCGGCAAACCCGCGAGCGCTGATGGCCCATTTATTGGCGTTAATTCGGTACACATGCATGCCAGGC
>JAAELB010000215.1 GCA_024227155.1 Desulfobulbaceae bacterium | reverse complement strand
TGTTTTGGAAATTAAGGCAGATGCATATGAATATTTTCCATCGGTAATAATACCAATTTTATGGGGCATTACACAATTTGCTTTTATTTGTCTGCTTAAAAGAGCAGAAGTTACAATAATTGAAGACAACCTTTCACCATAGCACGCTATTATGTCCCTCATTCTGGGAGTTGCCTCTCTTGTGAAATTTATTCCAAAAAAATATCTTTCGAGTTTTTTGAATATTATTGAAATCTTATCTTTTTCGCTTTTTATTGAGGTTTTACCTAGGATTAAATGATCAATAAAAGAATGATGAATTTTTTTTAATTTATTTATTACAATCGGGATTTTGTTCTCATCCTTTAATGCATCTTTTATGCCTTGTAAAAGAAGGTCAGTAACACCTGAAAAGGCAGATAATACAAAAATATTACCTTTCCCTTTCTCAAAAATCAGTTTTATAATTGCAAGAGCTGCTTTTTCGTCTTTAAAACATCCTCCGCCTATTTTAATAACTTTCATGAAAAAAGTATTTAGCATAAAACTATTATTATTAATAGAAATATAATAAAAGAAAAAGTGATTGATATTAAGATACTTGAATTATAGTAAATTACTAATTTGATATTGATTTATAGAAGAATTTATAATAATGATAAATAGCTACATATCAATACTTTTTACATAGTATTATATACTTGGAGAATGTTTAAAGCAGCTATGTTTGATGGCAATAATATTATTAAAAAAAATGAAACAGGATTCGTCGATAGCAACAATCCTTTTAAAAAAATTTTAAATCTTTCACTAAATCTTTTTGAAGCAGAGCAAACCGGGATATTAAAAGGTACAGATCATACAGGCATCGCATTTTTACCCACGGAAAAGTGGGATAGAGGTGTTATGGATAAGCTTTATGGTAAGGGTTTAAAAGGATCTCTTTTAAAATTTTTTGGGAAACACATTGTTTGTTATAAAAAACTTTCGCCAGTTTA
>JAAELB010000214.1 GCA_024227155.1 Desulfobulbaceae bacterium | reverse complement strand
CCTCCAGTCACCGGTATATTTTTCGCCGCTTTGGTATATGTAGGTTCCATACCAGTGTTTCTGTTGGTTTTGCCAATCACCACTGTATTGCTCACCACCACTCCATTGATATGTTTAGTTGTGATAATCTAAAATTGACCATGAAAGAGGTGTTGTGATAACCGAAAATTGACCACCGCAAGGACATCCATTATTAAGACATATTTCACAAAAAATTAGTCACAATAATGGAGGTAAAGGAGATTGCTAAAGGTGGATCAATATGAACTAATAAGAACATCTCACAGAGTGTACAAGAAAGGCATCAGTGAGATATCACGAGAGACCGGACATTCACGCAACACAATTAAAAAAGCTATACGAGGTGAACCCTGGGGTTACAAGCAGCGTTCCAAGCAGCCCTATCCAGTATTGGGATCTTATCTGGAAATCATTGACCAGTGGTTAGAAGATGATAAAAAGAATCCTAAAAAACAACGACACACCGCTCGGCGGGTTTATAATCGACTCGTATCAGAACACGGTTATGAAGGTGCAGAATCAACAGTCCGAAAGTATGTCCGTGAGGCTAAAGTACGGCTTGGCGTAAATGCGCCATGCGCTTTTATCCCACTTGACCCTGAGTCCGGAGTGGAAGCGGAGGTTGACTGGGGTAGTGCCACTGCAATAATAGGAGATGAAACAAGACAGCTGAAATTTTTCTGTATGCGTTCTAAGTATTCAGGAAAACATTTTGTCCGTTTTTACCCCTGTGAACGACAGCAAGCCTTTTTTGACGCCCACATTCATGCATTTCTTTTTTTCGGCGGGATCTTCCCTGTACTGATCTACGATAATCTGACGACAGCAGTGCAGAAAGTTCTGAAAGGCAAGAAACGGATCGAGCAGGAATCATATAGCAAATTTAAAGTCTATCACAATTTCAAATCCCGTTTCTGTACGCCAGGTGAGGGACATGAGAAAGGTGGTGTTGAGGGTATCGTTGGATTTGTCCGGCGCAATTATATGGTTCCAGTGCCTGAAGCTTCCAGTCTGGAAGACTTGAATCAGCGGTTATTGGATGAGTGTTTATCTTACGGAACCCATACTATAGACGGTCGCAGCAACACTGTTAACGAACTGTTTGAGTCAGAAAAAGAAAGTTTAATTGCAAGTCCCGACATCCCCTTCAGTAATATCCAGATATACGATTGCAAAGCCGATAAATATGCCACTGTAGTGGTAGATAAAAACCGGTACTCAGTGCCGACTCGTTATGCCGGTTTTAAAATGCGAATTTTATTGTATGTGGACCGTGTAGAAATTTATTATGGCAGTAAGAAGTTATCCAGCCATGAAAGAGTGTATGGAAACAACAAGTGGATCCTTGATCCAGGGCATTACCTGGAACTAATCCAGCAACGACCAATGGCCTTCAACAGTGCGCGGCCAATACGTCAGTGGCGCCAGTCCTGGCCAAATATTCTTGAACAGCTTTTGTCACGATTCTGTACTTCCCAAGGAGAAACCAAAGGAATAAAAGACTTCATCTCTGTTCTCATGCTCTACCAGCATCACGATTCCAGCGAGATTGATGCCGTTGTAGATTTAGCGTTGCAGTCATATATCAGCTCCAGCGAAGGCGTGAAACATCTTTTGATATACTCCAATAGCAAAGACATACAGCAAGCGCCTTTAGATAACTGGTCATCATTTCCGGATGCAGACCTAGAGGATTATGCTCCACTGGGAGGTATCCAATGAATCCAGGTACACTTATGACTCTCAAGCAGAACTTAAAGTCTTTGAGACTTTCAACCATGGGTCAGGATATTGAGGCTACGGTGCGTCACGCTAAAGAAGGGGGCATTAGCCATGAAGAGTTTTTGTTAGGACTCACAGAAACGGAACTACAGGTAAGGTTGGAAAACAGACAAAAACGGCGACTTCGAGAAGCAAAATTCCCCCTCATGAAGCCATTGGAAACTTTTGACTTGGAATCAGCCCCGGATCTTGACAATGCACTGTTTCGTGAGTTGGCAACATGCAATTTTATCAAGGAAAAGCGAAACATTGTCTTTCTTGGCCGAAGCGGTACCGGCAAGACCCATATGGCAACAGCCCTTGGCATAGAATCCTGCCAAAACAACTACAAAACCCGCTTCGTTACTGGCTATGGTTTGGTTAATGAGCTGATAGAAGCCAGGAAAGAAAAAGATTTAACCAGAGTACTCCAAAGGTATACACGATATGACGCACTTATCCTCGATGAACTTGGTTACGTACCTTTTTCAAAGGAAGGTGCCGAACTGCTTTTTCAAGTCTTAGCAGAACGCCATGAACGCGGGTCGGTGATTATTACTACAAATTTGGGTTTTGCAGACTGGACCCAGATTTTTGGGAATGCCAATATGACAGCAGCACTTTTGGATCGAATTACCCATAAGGCCCACATTATAAACTGTGTCTGGAAAAGTTATCGACTGAAAGAAACACTAAGACAGCAATAATCAAGGAATAGCAATGGAAGAATTGATATGGAATCCCTACAAAGGAAGACTTGAGACCATTCATATTGAGTACACAGATGATAATACAACATGGCTGGATGATTGTTCAACGCCTGAAAATATTTACAGGATAACTGATTTCAAGAGTGGGCTGTTGGTTAAGGAGAACAATTATTCCTACCCTGTTTTATTTTACGATATAGCAAGATCGGATATCGGAAATGATCAGCAAGAAGCTACAAAGGTTATAATGGAAATGCAGCAGGAATTTGCCTGAGAGCTATTACCTACTGTGTTAGCACTTGAGGAACTACAGGGAAAAAAACAAAGAATGGGAGACTTACGATCGGCAGCTTGAAAACGCAGTAGCAGTGTTAGTTAAGCATGTAAAGACCAAGCCTTCGGTGCTCGCTGCACTCGCAGTCTTGACATACTTAACTCACACTGCTCAACCAGAAAGTGGTGATGACGGAGATGCGTCTCCGACGGGGCTCCAACATAAAGGCTGAGGAAACTACAAATGACGGCAGATTCTTTAGGGATAGACTACCTTAATTCGCTGAAAATTCTGTCTTGACAATGGGGTCCACTATAAAGTCACAGTTCAATTGCCAGAAAGACGCTCTGTTTGAAGCACTCATAAAAAAATTCTACATTATCCTTTCTGAAATCAATCAAAACTCGAAAATCTGTCTTTGCTTGAACTCTACAGGCCTTTTTTTGAATGGAATTGACATGAGGAAACCTACCTTGTGTTTGTTGATCTAATTATACCTCAACAGCAAGAAATTCTCACTACATTCAATCCCATTAGTAGAGTTTCAGGTTATATATTTTCCGGCATAAAAATCGTATATCCTATTCTTGGGCAATCTCCTAGTATAAAGTTTCACTAAAACATTTACAAATATCAAGATTTAGACTATCTTTACAGGAAACTGCGGAGATAGTCATGGCACGAAAAACAAAACGAGCAAATCTGACATTAACAGCTGAGCAGCAAGTCAAACTCAACCAACTCAGCCAATCTCGTAAAGACTCTATGAGAGAGGTTCAGCGAGCAAAAATATTAATACACTACGCTGACGAAAAGCCAATTAGTCAGATACAAAAATTAGTCAATGTCAGCCGACCCACTATTTACAAGTGTATTGACAAAGCGTTAGCTGCTGGAGTAGACGCAGGCCTCAAGGATTTTTTCCATAGACCTTTTGATCCAATAATTGACAATGCCGCAAAAACATGGGTTGTTAATTTGGCATGTACCAAACCAAAAGATCATGGCTTGGCGGCAGAGCTTTGGACTTATAGCGAACTTGCCAAATATACTCGAGAGAATGCTCCACAAGCCGGACATCAATCTTTAGCAAGAGCTGCAAAAGCAACTGTTTGGAGAATCCTTTCTGCAAACGAAATACAGCCTCATAAAATAAAATATTATCTTGAACGAAGAGACCCTGATTTTGAACAAAAAATGCAAGAGGTACTCATGGTTTACCAAGAGGTTAACCTTCAAAATGATCAAAAGATAATAGCGAATACGTCTCCCAGCATGATCACTGTATCTGTAGATGAAAAGCCAGGAGTGCAAGCTATCGCAACTGTTGCACCAGATCTACCACCAAAGGCCGGGCGTCACAAAAGCATTGGACGAGACTACGAATATAAACGATTGGGCACGGTATCTATACTTGCTGCTCTTGATTTACATACCTGTAAAATCATAGCACAAGTACATGATCGCCACCGTAGCAGAGAGTTTATTGAACTACTAAAGGAGCTAGACTCAAGCTATCCAAAAGAGAGCACTGTTCGCATAGTTTTAGATAATCACTCTGCTCATATTTCAAAGGAGACAATGAAGTACTTGGCATCTCGTCCTGGTCGGTTCGTGTATGTACATACCCCGAAACACGGTTCATGGTTAAATTTAGTGGAAATGGCTTTTTCAAAAATGGCTCGCACCTTTTTGCGTCACATCCGTGTTTCAAGTAAAGATGAACTTAAGGAGCGCATCCTTAAAGGGATCGATGAGTTCAATGCGTCTCCTGTTGTATTCCGTTGGAAAAAGGTTGACCTCGAAATTGCTTAATTGTAAGCAATTTACTGAATCGAAATACTAGACAGCAAAGAATACCCAACAGGAATCAAGGTATCAGATCAAGAAATGGCTGATATAAAATTAGAAAAAAACAGTTTTCATGGTGAATGGAATTATACAATTAGGTGCAACGTGAACTGATGATTTATATATTTCCAACTCCTTCGGGGGGATTTCACACAAAAAAGTTGACACTGCCGACTTAAAAGTGCATATTATCTGGATTCCTAAATATCGCAAAAAAGTGTTTCAGGGCAGGTGGCGATAAGGACTCGAGATTTTACGCCAAGTTACCTTTGAACATGAGCTTGAGAGTATATCGAGCAAGGTAGCGAGCGATCTGTTCATATGTTTATAGGTCACTGAGCAACTTAAAATATTAGTAAAATAGTACAATGGTTAAAGGAAATCAGATCGCGGATTTTAT
>JAAELB010000213.1 GCA_024227155.1 Desulfobulbaceae bacterium | reverse complement strand
TTGGCATCACTGGCAGCCTTGGCTGCAGCACTTTCCCGCTCAGCTGCTTCTTTTTGTTTTTTTTCCATGATATCCAGGACAAAACCTTCAAGCATAACGAGTTGTTTGTTTGAATCAAAAATTCCACGGACTGAGATCGCAACAGTAATTTCCTTTTTATCTTTTTGGACGAAACGGGTTTCATAATCTGTTACTTGCTTTTTTTCGTATATGGTTTTCAGGAGTGCTTTACCATCTGAAGAATCAGAGAATAGTTGAATCACCTGGTTGCCTAAATGATCGTCAATTTCATTGAAAGAATTGTATCCCAGCATTTCGATTATGGCCGGGTTGGCGCTGATAATTGTTCCATCAAGCAGGATCTGGAACATACCCTCCATCGCATTTTCAAAAATATTTCGATATTTTTTTTCGGACTTTTTCAGTTGGTCTTCTGAACGGTGGAGATCAGCCATTTTCTTTTCAAGGGTTTCCCTGGTCTGTTTCAGTTTAGTAACCATGGTCGAAAAGGCCAGGGCCAACTGACCGATTTCGTCACTGCTGGTAATTTCTATTTTTTGATTCAAATTGCCATTTCCAATTTCCTCAGCAAAACGACTGAGCTGTTGGATGGGTTTAACAATGGTCCTTACCAGAGGAATTAATAAGACTACTCCCAGTAGCAGAAAGATGATCCCGGTCCATAAAGCCTGGTAGGTGAGGTGGTTCACACGCCTTTCAAGGGGAATCATGGATAAATCAATCAGTGCCGTGCCCCAACTGACATCGTTTATCTTGATATCCCCAAGCATACATAGAGTATGGGTCTTTTCATCATAGGTATGAGCGATTTTTCCAGACTCAATACGTCGGTTTTCAAACAAGAAAGGAGGCAGCAATTGATTTTTACGACTGCCATCCGCGCTGCTGAGAATAATTCCATTTCTGTTGACAAGAAGAACTTCAATGACCTCTGGTTCATTTTGAATAATATCCTGGACAAAATCATCCAGGGATTTGCGA
>JAAELB010000212.1 GCA_024227155.1 Desulfobulbaceae bacterium | reverse complement strand
TTGTTGAACGAAGCCGCTCTCGCGGCAGAAAAAGCAAAAAACAGTGTATAACTCCAGTTCGTGTTCAATCCCGAACACTTACAACAAAAAGGAGTATACCATGAAGCCATCAGAAGTAAAACGATTTGCAGCCCTCTACGAACGTCATCTTAAATTACTCAAGCTCCAGGGCAAAAGCGACAGCACAATTAGTGCCTATTCCCGCGCTGTTCGTAGGATCAGGGACCGTTACGACTGTTGTCCTGACAAATTAACAAAGGAACAATTAGAGAACTACTTTGTGGATCTGGTGGAGTCACATTCATGGAGTACAGTAAAAATTGACCGACTTGGCCTGATGTTTTTCTGGAAGTTTGTCCTCAATCTTGATTGGCAATGGCTGAACATTGTCAATCAAGATTGAGGTCAAGACTATTCCGGATATCCTCACCCCAGAAGAAATCGAAAGACTCATTGGGGCTACCAAAAAAATGCGCTATCGTGTTTTCCTGCTGACCACCTATTCAATGGGGCTCCGCCTGGAAGAAACGCTGTCACTTCAAGTTCGGGATATTGATGCAGGTCGTAAACTCATTCATATACGCCGTGGCAAAGGCCACAAGGACCGGATGGTTCCACTGCCGGACAGGACTCTTAAAGCATTGCGATTGTACTGGTGCGAGCATCGACATCCAGCAATGATCTTTCCTAATTGCGTCGGCTCACTGGAGAGAATCAGACGCGCAACTACCCATATGGATAAGGGCGGTGCGCAAAGCGCGATGAAAAGAGTTGTTGATGCATGTAACATTAAAAAAAAGTTTCAGTCCATTCCCTCCGCCATTATGTAGAGTCAAATATAATGGAGAGTGTAGCTTGATAATCACACTCATACGGAGGATTTTCCTCAAAACACGCCCCATAATAATCATGCCTAATTACATAACGAGTTCAGCCACTTCATCAAATTGCCGTCCTCTTCCCATTTTGGAACTGTCTCTGGCACCAGGTTTACATAAGCTTTTTCGATTGCCTTTCGTTTCATTTCACTATCGGCTCTGGCATAAACTTCGGTCGTTGAACAGTCAACATGGCCTAAAAAATCCCGGATGTAGATAAGGTTAACGCCGGATTGAAGTAAATGCATGGCCTTGGAATGTCTTAGCACATGGGGTGTCACAGGAAAATCGACGTTAAAACCAACACCGTCTTTTGCTATTTTCACATATTTGTTCAAGATATAAGAAACACCCCATCTGGAGAGTTGCTGTTTTCTCTGGTTTACAAACAG
>JAAELB010000211.1 GCA_024227155.1 Desulfobulbaceae bacterium | reverse complement strand
GTTGACCCCTATTTTATATATATAGAGGTTGTTGACCTGAAAAGTATTGACTGGTTTCACTTTTATTACCGTAAAGCCCAGATAGTACAGTAAAGCCGTGTAAACTGTTGAAAAATATGTGAAATGATGTGATTTGATGTAATTTCATAATATGAGCATTAAATGTTAAATTTTTAAATGCTTTTTCCGTTTCCAGTCCGTGGGCATTCCGTCTGCATCCATTCGAGTCCATGAAGGGTCTGTGAAGGGTCCGTGAAGGGTCCGTTGAGCCTCCGTCAACAGTCCATCATGAGTCTGTCACGAGTCCGTTAGCAATCCGTGGGGACCGACAGAATGCCCACGGACTGAATGATTCTGATGGAATGGCCACGGACTGTTCACGGACCCTTCACGGACTCAAATGGATTCAGACGGAATGCCCACGGACTGGAAACGGAAAAAGCATTTAAAAACTCAACATTTAATGCTCATATTATGAACTTACATCAAATCACGTGATTTCACAGATTTTTCAACAGTTTACAGGGCTTT
>JAAELB010000210.1 GCA_024227155.1 Desulfobulbaceae bacterium | reverse complement strand
TGAAAGAGATAGTGTATCAACGCCATAATCATTAATTAAAACATCCACTCTAATGGAAAATCTGCCTTTGGCCTCAAATCTATTATCTCTATCAAAAAGTAGAGTTAATTTGCCTGCAGGATATGGTTCAAGTCCTCTAATGCTAAAATCTCGCAATTCAAATTTATTATCTTCCTGAAATGTTTCAACGTATTTTAAAAAATGTTCTCTTAAGTAATCTTTTGTAAGCTTCTGTGTAAGACGTTTAACAAAAATTTTGTCAGGTACCTGAAGAAGAATATTTTTATCAATCAAATGATTTGCATATATCTTTGAAAGCAGGCGATCTTTTAAAATTATCTTAATCTCTCCTGGCTCTGGAGAAGATCCTATAACTATCATTCCAATTTCTTTTTGTAAAAAAGAAGGAGCTTTGATTTGAGCAATATCTTCTAAATGAATTTCTTCTATATTCACTTCAGAAGTTTCATTTACAATTATAGAAAACTCTTCTGCCCCAATGCACACAGTATTAAAAAACAATGTA
>JAAELB010000209.1 GCA_024227155.1 Desulfobulbaceae bacterium | reverse complement strand
CGGGTTGCTATGTTCACGGCCTGAAAAAACAGTTAAACTCGCTTGAAATAACTGAAAAACAGCAGGGAAAGAGTGAGCCATAGCAGGTTATATTGCCAAAATAGTAAAGAAGAAGTCATTCAATACTGTCATTGGCGCAGCAAAAACTGCATCACCGTAATACAATCCCCCTTATATAGACTGTGCCAGCCGTCCCGGCTCAGTCCAACAGACATTTATATCCCATGCTCCGCACGGGGTATAAATGCTTAGGTGTTATGTTCTTTAGTCGCATGCTAGTAAATAAAAGAGTATTTATAACATTCGGGGTAATGCTTATTACTTTCGTTTGTTTATTTGGAATTAAGTATCTAGTTGATCAAGCTATCGATAGTGGTGGGGAGCCGTATAGGTCTGGATTAGAGGCCATAGGACAAGAATATCGAAAAAGCGGACTAAACCTGGAGCAAACTCTAGAGAAGTTAATAAAGGAAAACCCTGATATGTATCTTGAAATGGAAAAGGAGCAAACAAGAACGGGAAATATGGTATTGCTTGCAGGTTTAATAGCTGCAATCGCACTCTTTTATTTTTCATCAGTAACAATTGCCTATCTCACACGTGAAGCAAGAACATAACACATATGAGCCGTATCTGAGTCAACCCCCATAGGTAATAATTTCAGTCAAAAGAGAGACCGAAATTAAATCACACACAAAGATCGATCACTTTGCCTACAAGGACGTTGGAAAGGGGCGTGAGCAGGATGCGGAAGCTTCATCTGTCATGGTCGCTGTCAAGTTCGTCACTTACAACAAACACATATAGAGGATCTCT
>JAAELB010000208.1 GCA_024227155.1 Desulfobulbaceae bacterium | reverse complement strand
GTTCCATGCCCTGATGCAGAATCTTCATCAATTGTCTCCTTTGTTACAAAATTTTGACCACTCAATCTTGCGAGCATCTATAGTAGCTTACATGGAAAAACATGCTGCACAGTTTCAGGTATTATTTTTTCTTTTTCACTTTGATCAAACAAGTTGGTCAAAGCCGTTTATTCAAACATAATATATACATATATATATAAATACATTTTCTCAGATAATTATGTAAATTTGTACAATTAGGTGTTTATCAACATGCATTTATGATATCATTAATAATAATATCTAACTTATTTCTTAATTTACTGTCTTTATGCTTGTAAAGTATTAAATCATCTTTAATTCCTTTTTTAATGTAGCTAAAAATTGTATCAGTATTTTCACTTTTTTTGTTTCCATATCTAACACAATTTCTATTTTTCCATATTTGCCATTTGGTTTCAAATAATATCATATTTACAATATAGTTCTTTTCCTTAAGATCACGAATATATACTCCAAACATTTTCATGTAGTTGTCTAATACAATATCTGTATCTAATAATTCATTTATCATTAATGTTACTTTTAACCATACATTACTAATTAGACGACAATCAAGTAACATATGTATAATATCTTCCTGTTCGTTTGTACATAGTTTACAAATACCATCTGATTTTCCCATACTGGCTAATCTTGATTCACAGTACAATGATCTATGTACAGTTTTCCAATGAAATTGTTTTTTCTTGTTACAAAGTAATGGATTAGCTATTTGTTTACAAACACATTTCCAATTAAAAGATTCAAAAAGTCCTTTCCACACATTAATATATTTGGGATATTCACATGGGTACAGACAATGAAAATAAATATCTTTTGTTTTCAACTTTATTGGTTCAATTTCTATACCGTTTTTAAAGATTCTGTTATGAGATATAGATAATTTTGTGCTGTCTTCAATCTTTTCTAATTTAATTTTTTCTGGTATGTTGTTTTTCAACAGTAATATCCATGGTTTCGGTATTGATTTTTTTATAATTTCAAATTCTGTTATCCAATTAATTTTCTTTGTCAGTTGATTAAAAACAATTTGTCCCGAGATAAATCTTTGTTGGTTGACCTCCCATATATCCTTTATTGTTTTAAAATTAGTTTTACTCCAATGTGGAAAGAATAATGCTTTATTTTTGTTT
>JAAELB010000207.1 GCA_024227155.1 Desulfobulbaceae bacterium | reverse complement strand
GACCTCCGTTGATGGAAAAACTGTTTTTTCCTGTTTTACTGGCAACGACAAGCTTTCTGCCAAAGAAAGAAAAGACTGCAACCCTATAAAGCATTCAGTAGTATTTGGGTGGCCAAAAAACAAAAAATCATCCAAAATATGCGACATGAAAGGGACGTTGAACTTATTGATAAGAATCCATTGGATAGCCGACGAAAACTTTTCAAAGACTGAACAGGATACAGAAGCCCCCATGGGTAACATAGTATCAAAATAGAACAAATCATTCCATGTGAAACCTAAAAAATGAAGATCAAATAAGTTCACACGCAGCAACCTGAAAGCTTGACTCAAATCGGCCTTGCCCATCAAACAACCTTTTCCTATCGAAGCCACCAAAGAAGTACACACATCTATAAGCTCATATTCTACTGAACAATATTTTGAAGGAATGTTATAATTTACTGAGTCAAAAATAGGGTAAGACAGATTGTGAATTATCCTTATTTTTTCAGAATCACGCTTTGGGACCGCCCCTAGAGGAGATAGAATCAGACCCGGTGGTGATGACAGAAAAGGACCTGCGACTCTGTTTAATTTCAACTCCGACATCAGCAAATCATCAACCTGAGTTTTGTACTGAACTGTAGACTTTTGATTTGGAGGAACTGGCCTATCAGGATCAAAAACCAAAGAAGAATGAATTTTTGCACCATTTTTAACAATATCAATTACTTCAAACATTTTACTAGGAGGATAGCCCGATAGAAAACTTTGAAAGCGAATGACATTAATGGGACAAGCATTTGTATTGTAGGCTTGGACATAAACGTTGGATAAAGAGTGAGATTTTGGCATGGTAAGAGGTACATTATAGGTTGGAGATGGGATTTTGGAAGACAAAATATCAACATTATACGATTGAATTGCTTTATTTTCATTGAACTGGACAATTCGAATATCATGTGATTGACATTGAACCGGTTCCTGATTGGTCCTGACAAAATCAACGACCGCAGGTTCCGTGTTCGAATCCACCCTATCGCTGCTCACAACTGGTTCTGAAAATTCCCTGACAAAATCAACGGAACTCTCCAATACTGGTGATGAGTCAGTAACAAAATTACCTGACTCACCAACCTGAACTGAACCCTCATATAGTCATTTTTTGTTTCTGCAAACAATGGCCCTGTGGTCCTGTTTGCACCAACAGCAAACATGGGTGAAACGGCACTTTCCTTTTGTCGTGCAATCCCCTCTATTCCAATGATGGCAGGTGCCATTTCTTGGAAAATTCTCGACCCCTCCTGACTTGTCTGCTCCTCCTTTCCTCCTGTTGCTGACCACGTATTCCTCTTCAACCGCCGCTAAACATTTTGGTTCCAGCTCATGCCAATTTGTTTTAGGATGTGAGGCTTTGTACCGCCTAAACTCCTCATCGTACAACCTCCAAATGTACGTGTTGGGATGTTTAGCATGCAAACCGTAGATACGGTTGACATACTCGAACATCTGTGGAGCTGCCTCATTAAACCGAGAAGTGTAGATAGTAGCGTACACGTGGAACCACCGTCTCCATTCATCGATGGTGGCCGGAGGTCTATGTTTGGGACTGGCCGTTGTGAGCTGGAGGAGTGGGCTAAGATTTTCCCGAGGCTTAATGTCCGATCTCGGCGCAAGGCAACCCAGGTCCACATACGACCCCAACCAAATCTTTTTCTTTATTTTAATGTCGCAAATTGACGCCCCGATAATAATGCTGGTGCTATTATCAGCTAAATCATCCTCACCTTGCAATATCGCGGCTAGTGTTTCACTCAAACTGCCGGCACTCAAATCCGGCGTCTCCACAATTTTTGAACCTTCCTCTAACACAGATGCAGGTTTCTCTGGGGCGAAACGTCCTTCCTTCTTATTCGCCAACTTTCTCCTTTTGAAAGCTTTGACACGAGCCAAAAGCTCCGTATCACTCTCTTCCTCATCTGACTTCTCCTCTGGAACCTTTCTCTTTCTCAAAGCCTCGAGCTCAGCCAAAAGCTGCAGTTCTCGGCTTTGTACAGAATCATCCTCTACTCCTTTCTTGTTCTTGCTCACATCTTCTTTTTTGCTGGTCTTTTTCCTTTTATCACCACCCAAAGGATGCGTGATAGAATCCTGGTCTTCTTCCTCCTCAGAAGACTCCTCCTCCTCGCTATCAACTTCCGACCCACTAGACACCT
>JAAELB010000206.1 GCA_024227155.1 Desulfobulbaceae bacterium | reverse complement strand
GAAAACATATAGTAAGGCGTTTAGTACCGCTCCACTTCGTTCCGCTTGGACTCACTGAAGTTAGCCGGTTAACTCCACGTTTATGCTACCAGAAGCATCAATGACAAGCTGGCAAAGGGTTAATAATGAAGAAAATTGACTATAAGAAAGAGTTGAAACACCTATACAAACCTTCTCCGAAGAGCGTTGAGATTGTCGATGTTCCTGAAATGAATTTCTTGATGATTGATGGACAAGGTGATCCGAATATTGCCAAAGACTATGGTGATGCAGTCGAGACCCTCTATGCTGTATCGTATGCTCTCAAGTTCATGGTCAAGAAAGGCGAACTGGCGATTGATTACGGAGTTATGCCATTGGAAGGACTTTGGTGGGTTGATGACATGTCTCAATTTGACATCAACGACAAGACTAAATGGAAATGGACGTCTATGATTATGCAACCACAACATGTGACACAGGGTCTGTTTTTAGACGCCTGCGAGCAGGTGAAGAAAAAAAAGAATCCAGTGGCATTGCCAAAGGTTCGTTTTGAGTCGTTTTATGAGGGAAAATCAGCACAGACGATGCACATTGGACCTTTTTCAGAAGAAGGACCAACGGTTGAGCGTGTCCACGAATTCATCCATGCAGGCGAATACAGGGAAACCGGCAAGCATCATGAAATTTACTTGAGCGATATTCGCAAAGCTGCCCCGAAAAATTGGAAAACAGTAATAAGACAACCCTTTGAAGATCGATAACATGTAACCAGCTGATGTCCCAATTGCAAAAAAGTCAGGTAGGTTTTCGATTCAAAAGGCAGCAGATACAGAGCTTACGATATTGAAAAAAATGCGAATTGGAGATATAGGAACATTGGGGCAAGTCGTTTTTTGACTCTTATTGTAAAGTTTAATAGCACAAAAAATGCACCTGATAAACTGGTGATTGTCGAACATGATGTATAAAAAATTGATGAATCAATTTCTAGATATTATCAAAGCACAATGGGCTGTATTGACCTTGATAACCCTTGTTGTAATTACTTCTTTATCTCTCTGGCCATTAGACAAATTACCACCGGTTCCGGGTTCAGACAAAACCCATCACCTAATCGCATATACATTTTTAATGCTGCCTATAGCAATACGTAAACCAAATAATCGCATACTGTTTGGCTTGCTATTTATTCTATACAGCGCGGTGATTGAGCTATTACAACCGTACGTGAATCGGCATGGTGAGGGGATGGATATGCTCGCAAATACTGCTGGGATAATCTGCGCATTACTTATTGCTGAACTTATTAATTTCTTTACCTCTTCTAAACATTAAAATTCCTGCGAAAGAGTAGGGGCATGCACGGGGAATTTATTTTGACGTGAAATGTTAGGGCCAGTACAATAGGGAAAGGTCCACCATTATAGCTTGGTCAATTCAATCTGGTTCGGATAGTATTTGGTTTTAGGAAGGTGCCTTTGGTAACCCCAATTTTAGTCTCAATAAACAGATAGGAGAATCTAATGAGAAATCTATTGGCAGTCATAGTGTTAGCACTCTTTGCAGGGCCTACTTTTGCGGCAGGGCCGGTGATCACTACAGGTGGAAAAACTGGAACTTATATCAAGGTAGGGCGTAACCTCCAAACCTTGATTGGATCAGGAGAAGTTATTACCAGTAAGGGCTCGGTGCAAAACCTTGATCGTCTCGTTAAGGGTGAGGCTCAGATTGGTTTAGTTCAGATGGATGCATATGCCTGGTACGCTCTCAAGCACCCTGAAGTTCAAACTGAGCTTGAGATCATGGGGAATCTTTATGAGGAGTGCGCATATTTGGCTGTCAACACCGGGGGAAAAGTACAGAATGAAGATGACTTGCAGACAGTAAAAGATGTTACAATTGCAGTTGGTAGCAAAGGTTCTGGTACTGCAGTTACATGGGATTATATGCTGAAGCTTGAACCTAAATACAAAAATTCCAGGGTTGTTTTTTCCGGTGGTACCAGGGCACTGGGTAAATTAGTTGCCAAGCAGGTCGATGCGGTGATGTGGGTTACCAAGCCGGAACTTGATGGTAAGATGGCTCAGACTGTTTTGAAAAATAAAAAATTAGAGCTGGTCGGCTTTAATGATAAAGACCTCAACGACAAGCTCCCCACAACCGGAAAGCCCGTTTACCAATTTAGAAAAATCGATACTGAAAAAGGATTTTTTAATGATCAGGAAATAACCACGGCATGCGTTGAAGCAGTGATCGTCGCACGAACGGATACTGATGAAGAGATCCTGGAATCGGTATCTGATGCCCTGCTGAATTACAAACAAACATTGGTTAAATAGAAAGCTTAGATCGAATACTCTGTGCTTTGCAATTTTGAGCTTTTAGTTCCATAAAAAACAATAAAAAAAGGGTGCACCTTGGTATTTAGGTGTACCCTTTTTTGCTATCCGTTTATTTTGGTTAGATGCAATCTGTTGCGTCTATTTCTTTAGCAGTGGATGTCCCATCTCTTCTCTCTGCACTACGTATGCTTCGGCTACCTTTCTTGCGATATTTCTAATTCGGCCGATGAATCTGGTACGTTCGTTAACGCTGATTGCTTTTCTGGCATCGAGCAGGTTGAACGTGTGTGAACATTTCAGGCAATAGTCATAGGCTGGTAATATTAGATTTTTAGCCACCAGTTTCAACGCTTCTTCTTCAAAGGTGTCAAAGAATAAAAAAAGTTTTTCAACGTTTGCTTCTTCAAAGTTGAAAGTTGAAAACTCAACCTCAGCCTGGTGGAAAATTTCACCATAGCTAATGTCATCATTCCAGGCTATGTCATAGACACTTTCGACGCCCTGGAGATACATAGCTATACGTTCAAGTCCGTAGGTTATTTCAACGGTTGTCGGGTGGAGTTCAATGGAACCCGCCTGCTGGAAATATGTGAACTGAGTAATTTCCATTCCGTCTAACCACACTTCCCAGCCTAGTCCTGATGCTCCGAGAGTCGGTGATTCCCAATCGTCTTCGACAAAACGGATATCATGGTCTAATAAGTCGAGACCAAATCTCTGTAAACTCTCAAGGAAGAGTTCCTGCACATCAATAGGAGATGGCTTGATGACAACTTGATACTGATAGTAGTGCTGCAAACGGTTTGGATTGTTACCGTATCTTCCGTCTGTCGGGCGTCTTGACGGTTGTGGATATGCTGCTTTCCAAGGCTCTGGCCCAAGGGCACGAAGTAGTGTTGCAGGATGAAATGTCCCTGCACCAACCTCCATATCGTAGGGTTGTTGTACAATACAGCCTTGCTCTGCCCAATATTTACTTAATTCAAAAATGATATCTTGAAAATTCATAGAATTTCCTCTTGCATTTACGAAGGTGCTCAGGCAGTTGAGATTTACCTGAAGCAGGGAAAGTGGGAAAATAATCTCAATTTTAGTATTGACGTACTATATAATTGCAAACTTGACTTTTGTCTATGGGGTCATAGTTTTATCTGCACAATAACAACGAAAATATAGTGATGTTTCTTTTCTTAAAATTCCATTTTACTAATATAGGTCACATTTTATGCAATCAATAGGATCCATCAGTAATCAAACAGAAATAACCGCCCTGTTAAAAGATGTTTCATCTATTGCCATCGTTGGTCTTTCACCTAAAGAAAATCGGCCAAGTAATATGGTCGGCAGGTATCTACTTGAGAACGGATATACCATATATCCTGTCAATCCCGGGCAGACAGAGATTCTCGGGTTGCAATGTTATCCTGACTTGGATTCAATCCCCCATGTAATCGACGTTGTGGATATATTCAGGAAATCTGAAGATATTATGCCAATTGTAGAGCAGGTTGTAGCTTTGAAAACGATGCCTAGAGCTGTGTGGATGCAACAGGGAATCGTTAATGAAGCAGCCGCTGTGCTAGCCCGTGAAAATGGGATGTATGTTGTTATGGACCGCTGCATTAAAGTTGATCACGCCAACTTTGTAAAATAACTTTGTTCCCTCCCATCCTCTTCTTGAAATAAATATCTTTTAATGGAACCAAAGACTCTAAGCATTCGTGGTGCGCGAATGCATAATCTAAAAAATATTGATGTTGATCTCCCACGGAACAAGCTGGTTTTATTTACCGGGTTATCTGGTTCAGGGAAGTCAACACTTGCCTTTGATACCCTTTATGCGGAGGGACAGCGCCGTTATGTTGAGTCTTTGTCTACTTATGCCAGGCAGTTTCTTGGGCAGATGGATAAACCCGAAGTTGATGCTCTGGAGGGGCTCTCTCCTGCAGTTTCAATAGAACAAAAAACGACCAGTAAAAATCCCCGATCAACCGTTGGAACAGTCACGGAAATATATGATCATTTGAGGTTGCTCTATGCACGCTGCGGCCACCCACATTGTCACGTGTGTGGTAGTGAGATTCAGGCACAATCGATCGAAGATATGGTTAATCTTCTTATGGGCTTACCCGAGGGGAAAAAACTTATACTCCTGGCGCCACTGGTAACTGAGCGTAAAGGAAGGCATGAACAATTGCTGGCGAGGATTCGCAAGGAGGGATTTGTTAGAGTTCGGGTGGATGGCGATGTGGTTCATGCCGATGATATCACTGCACTTGAAAAAAATAAAAAGCACTCCATTGAAGTCGTTGTCGATCGACTGGTAATGAAAGACTCAATAAGAAGGAGACTTTCTGATTCGGTGGCTACCGCAGTAAAGCTGACTGAAGGCTTTTTGATGGTTTTGTATCCTGAAGATAATAGCGAGCAGCTATTCAGTGAATTTGCAGCGTGTCATAGCTGCGGTATTTCCATGCCTCCTATATCTACCCAACTGTTTTCGTTTAATAATCCTCAAGGGGCCTGTGTTGAGTGTGGTGGATTAGGGGTAAAACAGTTTTTTGATAGTTCTCTGGTTGTTCCCGATGACGGAAAATCTATCCGCGAAGGAGCAATAGCACCGTGGGGATGGAGGAAGGAGGAAACTTACTATGGGCATATGCTTGAGTCAGTAGGCAAACATTTTGGAGTTTCCCTGGATACGCCATTTGGCAAATTGCCCAAAGAGGTTCAGAAGGTTTTTTTGTATGGATCAGCGGGAGAGGAAATCAATTTTCATTATCGTAAAGGACGGAGGGTGATGTCTTCTGTTAAAGCATTTGAGGGTGTGATTCCTCAGCTTGATAGACGATTTCATGAAACACAATCTTCGATGATTCGGGATGAGCTGAGCAAATATATGAATGAACAGCTGTGTCCCATGTGCTCAGGCGCACGCCTGAAAGTGGAAGCACTCGCTGTAAAAATAGGTGATTTTTCAATTTACGATCTGACCTGTATGTCTATTGCTAACTTGATGGACAAAGTGCCACTGTTACCATTTTCAGATAGAGAGAGACAGATCAGTGAACCTATTTTAAAAGAAATTGTTGACCGTCTTTCATTTCTGGAAGATGTTGGTCTTGGCTATTTATCACTTGAGCGCCGGGCAGGCACCCTTTCAGGGGGAGAGGCACAGCGGATTCGCCTGGCTTCCCAGATTGGTTCCAGGCTTGCGGGGGTACTTTATATACTTGACGAGCCGAGTATCGGGTTGCACCAAAGGGATAATCAGAAGTTGGTTCGAACCCTTATTGAATTACGGGATCTTGGCAACAGTGTGATTGTAGTAGAGCATGATACAGACACAATTTTAGCAGCCGATCATATTCTCGATATGGGTCCGGGGGCTGGAATTCATGGGGGTGGCATTGTTTACAACGGTGACGTCAAGGGGCTGTTGGAAGAGGGTGGGTCGGTCACCGGCGCCTATCTTTCCGGACGTCTTGAAATTCAATATCCTGAAAAACGAAGAAAGGTGTTCAAGGGGACAAAAAATAAACTCCGGCTAAAAAACTGCACGGTCAACAATTTAAAAAAAGTTACAGCTTCATTTCCTACGGGAGTCATGACCTGTGTGACCGGGGTGTCCGGGTCTGGCAAGAGCTCCCTTGTTATTGAAACGCTTTTCCCTCTTGCAAAAAACGGTTTATCAAAACGTCTCAATAATGTTTCAAGGGATACAACAGCTCTTACCGGTATCGATCTTGTGGATAAGATTATCGATATAGACCAGAGTCCTATCGGCCGGACCCCCAGATCAAACCCCGCAACGTATACCGGTGTCTTTGGACCCATCAGAGAGCTTTTTTCTAAATTGCCGGAATCCAGAGCAAGGGGCTATAAACCTGGTCGTTTTAGCTTTAACGTCAAAGGTGGTAGATGCGAAGCATGTGAGGGGGAAGGTGTTAATAAGATAGCTATGCATTTTCTTCCTGATATCTATGTTGAATGTGATACCTGTAAGGGCAAACGCTATAATGGTGAAACCCTGGAAATTAAATATCGAGACTGTAATATCCATGAAGTATTGGCTATGACAGTTGAGGAAGGGTTGGAGTTTTTCCAAAATATACCTCCTGTTAAAAACAGACTGCAAACGCTTTTCGACGTAGGACTTTCATATATCTCACTTGGGCAGTCGTCCGTAACCCTCTCAGGTGGAGAGGCACAAAGGGTGAAGTTGGCAAAGGAATTATCGGGACGGAGTAGTGGCCGTACCCTGTATATTCTAGATGAACCGACAACCGGCCTCCACCCGGCAGATATACAGCATTTGCTAAATGTTCTTAACCGTCTCGTTGATCAGGGCAATAGCGTTGTTGTCATTGAACATAATCTGGATGTAATTAAAACAGCAGATTGGATTATTGATGTTGGCCCCGAGGGGGGAGATGGTGGAGGAGAGATTATTGCGGAAGGAACACCGGAGGAGCTTACTGCTATAGAGAACTCGTATACCGGGCAGTTTTTAAAACAGATAATGTGAGGATGGGGCCTATATTGGTCTGAAAACCTTGCCTCAATTGGAGAAGTACGGTCTAATAGCCGCAGAGAAAATTGCTAACCCAGTTGAACGTGAAATAAGTCGGGATAATTTCTAGTTACCAAATTAAAATAGAGAGGAATATTATGGCTGAAACAGCTGCAAGTGAAAATGCACCAAAGCCCCAATTTCGTATGCAGAAGATGTATATCAAAGACCTGTCATTTGAAAACCCAAATGCACCAGAGGTTTTCACTGCCCGTCAGAGTGGTGATCCTGCAGTAGATGTCAATTTACAGCTTAACAACAAAAAGATTGACGATGATCACTGGGAAGTAGCCCTGCAGGTGACTGCCAAAGTTTCTTCAAAAGATGAAGATAGCAAGGTTCTTTTTATTCTCGAAATTGAACATGCCGCGGTATTTATGATGAAAAATATACCAGAAGAGCATGTACCGATGTTATTAGGCGTAGATTGCCCGACTTTGTTGTTCCCATTCACCAGACAGGTTGTGAGTCAGGTATCCATAGATGGCGGTTTTGTACCTTTCCTTATGGAGCCTGTGAACTTTATGGCTCTGTTTCAAAACGCGCAGAAGAAAAAAGAAGAACAAAATAATTAAGAATGGCAATGGGTAAATTAAGCCGGTACTAGTCTCCGTATAGCTAAAACCGTCTCATTGAAGTCATCCCCGAGGTAGTAATCGGAGATAAGCGTAGACTTCGGATAAGCGTAGACTTCGGATAAGCGTAGACTTCGATCCAGATAGTAGCGAACTTCCTGGATGCCCGATTACAGCACTCGGGCATGACGGATGTGTCCAAATCGCCACTTTAAGGTTTACACTGCACTAGTTTCGTCTTGTTCAATCAAAAAAGGCCCGATCAGCTAACGCTGATCGGGCCTTTTAGTGCCTTATTCCAGAAAAACTACAATAAAAAACAGGTAAGCGCAGACTCCGAGTAAACTGGAGACTGTTTTGAAATTAAGAACTTAAAGTAACCGGCAGATAGTGAACGGAGTGCGACCTTCGAGGCACTTATACCCCCTTGTGGGGTGTTTGCTGAAATCTTTTGGTTTCTTTAAATGTCCACCTAATGATTTATAATCCGTAACTAACAAAGTGGTCAACAAGTGTATCCACCCCTTTTTCAATAGCCTTGTTAAACAGGGTGTCATATTGGTTATCAGCAAAAATAGATTCGGCTGAGACAAGCACTCTCACGCGATTGGTCCAAATGACGCTACCTGTTGCTGCTTCCTGCACCCATACACGCATTTGCACGGCAGCTTGATCTATCTGACCGTTTTTATGAGAGACAGACCCGAGTGCAGTACCCACGCCTCCCCAGAAGACAGTGTTACCACTTCCACT
>JAAELB010000205.1 GCA_024227155.1 Desulfobulbaceae bacterium | reverse complement strand
GGCCCAAGCCTGTTCATCTTGCTCCCAAGCCCTGGTCAACTCTCTTATGTGATGGGCATTGCACAACGCATGGCTACAATCCATTTTATAGTATGGCTTCCAGTGATCGTGAACCAATATGCCTTTAAACCCAGGCAATACTCCCATATCGTCAAAAGCATCGGTTCCCCTTTTTTCATGGGGATAAAAAAGGGTCCAATCATCGTTGGAGGCACAGTGCATCCAATGTCTTTTGCCATCGATATTGATACCGGTCTCATCGGCATGTGCTACGGCTGCATTGGTTAACTTTTCTTTGACTTGATCTTCAAAGCAAGCCAATGCATCAAACGCTTGCTTATTGAAATTGAAAATCGAACCTTCACTGACCGGCATATGGATCTGATCTGCAAAATAATCCTGTATCCGGTTATACGGAATCAGCTGAAACTGGGACATATAGACCGCATGGGCCTTGATCCCGTTTCCATACTGAACCGCTTTTGTAACCCCTTCAGGAAAAGGGGCCACAAACCGATTGCCTTTGTCATCTTCAAGCACCTGGGCGCGGTATTCGGTCACCAGCCGGGATATGTCGATATCGAACACCTGGCGTGCCTCATAACCCGATTGATGGTATCGGCCAACCGGCAGCGTGCGCCTATCAATATTAATCAGCTTAACCTTATCAGGATCATCAACCTTTTTCAGGGTAGTGCCGATGTGGCCTTTTTGGCCGCCGGGCTTTTTACCGTTATTCCGTTTTGGTTTCTTTTTCCTGTTTGGATCACTCGACGGCGGCTTGCTGGAGTTGGTGCAGTTTAAATTTAACCGGTTGGCCAGCAAGCTGATTAACAAGATTAAAACCTCAACGATCGACTTGGTGCCCGCTGACATTTGTTCATCTTGGTCAATCAGCGCACGTGCCTTTTCAATCGTGGCCTCGATGTCAAAGCTTTCAATTTTCATCCGGTCTTTGTCCCTGTGTCGATATTAGAGCTATTATAACACAGGTTTTGAAACCGGGATTTTTCCTCCTCAAATCAATGCTATCGTATTTGAAAATCAAACTGATGGGCCACCCTGTTTTGATTGAAATCGGCCCATTATAAGCTGCTACATCGTCCAAACAGTGAAAGTATATCAATAGCTCAACGCAGAGCCACTTTTACTTTTTTGCCCGAAAACCTTGTCAAGTCTTTTTTTTACTTCTTTTTTAATTTTTCGCTGAGTAGTTACGAATAGTTTTAAAACCACGGTAATGAAATCTATTGGCTTGCATATATCAACGATTGTCTTTGCTGTTTTAGTTGCATTAACGATTAGGACATATGCAGTACAGGCCTTTAAAATACCATCGGGAAGTATGAACCATACGATTTTCGTTGGAGATTATATTCTAGTCAATAAGTGCCTATATAGTTTTAAAAATCCAGAGCAGGGAGATATTATTGTATTTAGGTATCCCGAAAATAAAGATAAAGATTTTATTATGAGAATTGTCGCTGAGGGTGGTGATGAGATTGAAATTATTGATAAGCAGGTATCTATAAATAATGGAATAATTTATGAACCATATAAGGGGGTGCGGAACCGATTCCTGCTAAATCACGCAGTAGGATGGCTCAAATCCGTGCCAGATAAGCATCTACAGCAAAATAAATTGTGCCACTCCCAACCCTTAGTTTTTCCCTCCAAAAGGGTTGGTTAAACTATATTCTCGCCTTTTTATAATAGTTGTATCCTACTATTATCTATACTAAAAACATCAATCGTTTCGAAGCCTACTTCCTGGATGAGCTCAGGAGTTCGATAAAAATT
>JAAELB010000204.1 GCA_024227155.1 Desulfobulbaceae bacterium | reverse complement strand
TACTGCTTTTTTGCGAAAAACTTTTTTAACAATTTACATGCAACCCTTACCGCGGCAGGGAAAAAATCTTTATGCGTCACAGCTGGTGCCAATCTTTTGAATGTTGTACTGTTTGGTTCTGTTGTATTTGGTAGCTTCGCTGGACACCTTGCGTGCTACCCGCTCAGATCCCAATAGCGGAACGCCCAACGCCGTCTGAAGTATCGGTTGCGTCTTATACATGGTGCTGCCAATTTTGAACCCTAGCCGGGGGTCGGGTATATGTTCTTCTATCAAGTCATGCAGGGCTTTGACAAAACGATGGGAAAACCAATATCGTGGATTCTGCAAATGGTGAAGACCAACTTGTTCAATCTTCCCGGTTTTAAGGTTTGTTATATAACAGGGGAAGTGCTCGGCGATCTTATCGATCATCTTCTGCTGGTCAAGGCTTGGATGTTGTTATTCTAAATATTGCAGGAGCCAATAGGTATTTAATGCCGATACCTCCTTGACCATCACCTCATGTTTATTTTTAATTCCCATCTTATCTCTGATTAAAAGAAGTATAGTTTCATGCAGTATCAATGTTAATTTCAATAATTCAGGCTTATACGTGAAAAAGAGCAAAATATCATTGAAAATTTTTCTCATATATCTAGGTTTTGCTGAAAAAAAGATAGTATAAATGGACTATTGTTTTGCAATAATAATGAATGATTTTCGATTTTTGCCTATGTAGGCGAACCCCACTAAGAGGAAAAAACTATGCCAATTATAAACCGTATTGCTGGCTATATAGAAGATATGAAGCAGTGGCGACGACAACTGCATAAACATCCAGAGTTGCTGTTTGACTGCCATGAAACCTCGGCTTTCGTAGTGGAAAAGTTAAAAGAGTTCGGTGTTGATGAAATTCATACCGGGATTGCCAAGACCGGTGTTGTTGTGATCATCAAAGGCCAAAATGGGGGGGATGGAACCGTTCTTGGGCTGCGTGCGGATATGGATGCACTGCCTATGCAGGAAAACCCAGGGCTCGAATATGCTTCTGTTTATGATGGTAAAATGCATGCGTGTGGTCATGATGGCCATACAGCAATGTTACTTGGTGCTGCTCGCTATCTAGCGGAAACACGAAATTTTACCGGTCGTGTAGCACTGATATTTCAACCAGCAGAAGAAGGCGGTGGAGGAGGGGAGTTAATGGTGCGTGAAGGCATTATGGAGAGGTTCGGGATCACCGAGGTCTATGCTTTGCACACTTCTATTGATGCTGATACTGGGCATTTCTTTACCGTGCCCGGTGCGATAATGGCAGCAGTGGACGAATTTGAAATCAAGGTCAAGGGAGTTGGCGGTCACGCTGCTTCTCCACAAAAGACAGTTGATCCACTAGTGGCAGGTGTGGGAATTGTTACTGCAATGCAAACCATTATCAGTCGTAACCATGACCCAATGAGAGATGCGGTATGTTCTGTCACACAGTTTCATGCTGGTACGACCAGCAATGTGATTGCTGAAACCGCTTTCATAAATGGCACTATCCGCACCTTTGATGAGGAAGATCGGTTGATGATTCTCCAGCGGATAAAAGAGGTAGCGGCCGGACAGGCTTCAGCCTATAACTGTGAGGCAGAGGTGGTGTTAACTAAGGGGTATCCCGTCACCGTCAACAATCCGCAAAAGACCGAATTCGCCGTGGAGGTAGCAAAGGAGATTAGCGGGGAGGCAGCAGTGAAAAACAATGCCGGCAAGGAGTTAGGAGCAGAGGATTTTTCTTACATGCTCAAAGAACGTCCCGGCTCATTTCTTTTTCTTGGCCAGGGAAACGGTCGAGGACTGCATAACACCAACTTCGACTTCAACGATGAGGCAAGCCCCTATGGCGCATCTTATTTCGCGCGCCTTGTGGAAAAGGCTCAGCCGGTTGTGCTGTAACTGTTGGCGGGCGATAAATTTGACCAAACAAACGTGGTCTGGCCCTTTTTCTCTTGGATTCCCGCTAAACACATGCGGGAATGACAGCAAGGGTGGCCGACTTCGTCATGCCCGAGGTAGTTATCGGGTATCCAGGGGATAAGTGCCTTGGGAATTTCGTTTTGGGTTCAAGTAGATTTTCGGAGGAAATAAGCGAGATGCTTGGGCGTCGAGTTATACCTGGGAAAGCGGGTGGTCCGAGAAAAAATAATATTGGTTAAAAGCATAAACAAACGTGGTCTGTCCCTTATTCTCTTCCAGAAATCAACGAGTGCTTTTTGAGATAACGTGCCTCTCCCATCCAGATCGCCCTGGCGGGGGGCGTCAGCGGCTTGCAAGATTGATTTATAGCTGCTTTTCTGCCTGGCTAAGCCTCTTGCCACAGACCAGAGTTCACTTCCCACCTGGATGTTTTTTAAAGCTGCGTAAGACATCAAACGAACCACACGGCCGTTTCCATCTAGAAACGGGTGTATCCATACATAACGATGGTGAGAGGCCGCAACAGAGGTAATACGTTGTAGCTTTGAAAGCCGTCTTACGTCGTAAGCAACATCAAAGCGCGCTAAAAACATATCAAGGTTTTCAGGCCGTGGCGGAATATGTCGCCCGACCTTGACGGTTTTTTCGCGGTGGACACCCGGAATGACTTTTATTTTCTCTCCAGTATCTGGATTTTCAACCCAAAGCAGCTCTTCCGGCATGCGATCACAAAATGCCTTATGTATCCATCGACCATATTCTGAGGAAAGAGGACAGACATCCGGAGCCTCTCTTTCATCTATCATTTTTTGTACAGCGATATGAGCTACAGCCTCTTTTTGCAGAGCACGTTTTTCAGGTTCGCTCGAATAATCTTGCGCCATGGCTCGGTCAATATCGTGCGGATGCGTGTCATGCCCCTCGATCAAGTTTGAGTAATAGCAGTTCATGGAGAGAACCAGATCACCCACAGAGCTTGCCACAACAGGATTTAGCATTCCTGCAAAAGCACTTGCTTTAGAAACCAAGTCAAGCGCAAGATCATTAAGTTCACTTGCATTTTCCGGTGGGAGCAACGGCTCCATTAATCCAATTGTTTCCGTCATAAGAACGCCCTTTTTATGCCACTGTGTTTGCCACTATTTATACCTATATATAAACAGTTTAAACATTTATGTGGTAATTTATTTGCCACTATAATTGCCACTAACTGTACAAATGGCATTGAGGAGCCTGGAACAGTTGGGCGTTACCCTTAAAACAGACATTTTCGTACTTTTTTGTTTCTGTGGCTTGAAAAACGATTAAAAATAGTAGAGTGTAATCATACAGCATCCTAGATGCAGTCCTCAATGGTTACTGAATATATGAACCTAATTGCAGAGCAAACAAATAAGCAGGAGATAAGATAGCAAAGTGTCCTATATGCAACTCTAAGAAAGGGAAGAGAAAGTGCCCAGTACAAGATGGTTTGATTTGTACCCTGTGCTGTGGAACAACAAGAACTGAGGAGGTTTGTTCAGAATGTGGGTTTTATAAGAAACCAAAAAGGAAATATAATGAAGTTCCTGCGTATTCTGTTTCTGAAATGGATGGCAATATGGAGCTTGAGTCTTACGGAAACTCGATAGAAGGTGCGTTATGCGCATATGACATAGAAATCGGGGGAAAACTGAATGACCGCGATGCAATTAGAATCATTGAATTGCTTATTGATAAATACCATTTTCAAGACCAGCAAATGGATCAGGAACATCAAATAATTGTGGATGGTGTCAGTTACGTAGAGAAATCAATCGAAGAAGATTTGCAAGATATTGGAAGTGAAGAAATTGTGAAGGTCTTAGGTGTTATCCGATTTGTTGCCAGGCGAAGAACGAAAATAGGAAGGGAATATATGGAGATAGTTCATCAATACGTTGGGCCTCGAACTGCTCCTGGTGTTCGCATTTTGCGGAAATGATTTTTCTATGGCTAAAAAACGTCTGGATTCCCGCCTGCGCGGGAATGACGGTGATTTTGCGACTTCTTAGGGTTGACATGACATTAGAAAAAAAATAAAAGTTTATCAGAAGAGAATTCTGGCATTATGGAAAACGCATTTTTACAATATTTTGTTGGGCTAGCGCTTACTGCCTATCCAACATGGAGAATAATCAAAAGAACTGGTTTAAACCAGAATTGGGCTGCGTTGATATTGATCCCAGGTCTCGGAGGTTTAATAATACTAGTAATGTTGGCGTTCTCTGACTGGCCAGTTAAATCACAAGGAAGCGCGTAATGTATGGTATTGGCCTTCCTGAATTGTTAGTAATTTTTTTTATACTCATAATACTATTCATACCAACATACTTAGTTGCAAAAATTTTAAATAAAGCAGGGTTTTCAGGGTGGTACTCTCTACTCAGTCTCATCCCAATTTTTAATTTAATTTGCTTATGGGTTTTTGCTTTTATAGAATGGCCAGTTGATAAAGAAAGTTCGTAATAAGTTTACCCCGTAAACGGCAAGAAAGACGGGGTAAGTACTCCGAAGGTATCACTACGTTCCACTGAATTCGTTGAAGAAGTAATCTGTAAGGCCCTATACAGGATTTTTACCCTGGGTTGCTGCTAAACGGAGACGAAGCTCTTTTTCCAACTGTTGAACCACCAGTGACATTGCTTTTGTTTCGCGGATGGGGCCTGAACCGTTCCAGCCGGTACGAAATGCCAGTTCTTTTTTCTCCCTGAACTGTTTCACAGAGTCCACCAGACTTTTCCAACCAAATAGTTTTTGCAGAATGTGTCTTTCTTCGGCACTGAGATCCCTGTCTGTATCAATGTCACTGCTGTTGTCTAATTCAATAATCATATCATCTCTATTCTAACCCTTGAGGGTGCGGTTATCTGGAGCATCCATAAGCAATGTATACTTTATAGCTGATTGTTTAGCATTTTTGAATATGAATTTTTTTTAAACTTGCCACACCTCCCACACGTCTAACATGCTTTCTGCTCGCTTTTTCCTTTGCTCTACATTACAGCTGTGTAGCAAAGGTTATTGAAAAAGATCTTGCAAAGGTTACCGCTATGCTGCTGGAGGCCGATGAACTGTATACCCTCAGCTGGGGTATCTCTGGAACAATTGCTGATATTATTTAGTGCCTTACTCCTTAAAAGCTGTAATAAAAAACAAGAAATTATGAGATCGATTTGAAATCATAAGCTTAGAGCTACCGGCAAGGCACTTATCCCGACTTATTTCCCGTTTATCGGGGTTAGTACCTTATAAATTAATTTCGTGAAGGTACTTATCCAAGCATTTTAGAAAGTTTCGATCTATTCTGGTTAGGAAGGAAGACAAAGATGAAACCGGTCATTGGCATTACCACATACATGATGGAGTTACCGAAAAAGACCTATGCTGCGGTGAGCAGCAACTATGTCTTTTCCATTAAAAAGGCTGGCGGGGTTCCACTGTTACTGCCAATGGTCTGTGACAGGGAGGTGTTGCAGGGGTATCTTAATATTATCGACGGGCTGCTTTTAACCGGGGGGGATGAAGGGATTAATCCACAACTGTATGGGGAAAACCCCGTGAAAGAATTGGAATGTATCTGTACAGAAAGGGACGAGTGCGAGAGCTATCTCTTAGAAAATGCGCTTGAAAGCGGACTGCCCGTCCTTGGCGTTTGCCGTGGCATGCAGCTGATGAATGTTGCAGCCGGAGGCTCGCTGTACCAGGATATTTTCACCCAGATTGAAAATTCGCTGGGCCATTTGCCAAAACATATGCCGGTTGATGCGTTGTATCACAAAGTGAAATTATCAGAACATTCGATCCTTGAAGAAGTTTTTGGTACTTCTGAATTAATGGTCAATTCTTTTCACCATCAGGCGGTGAAAAATGTTGCCGAAACCTTTAGGGCAACAGCTGTTTCTGAGGATAATATCATTGAGGGGATTGAACACCAGGACCACTGCTTTGCCGTCGGGGTGCAGTGGCATCCTGAAGATCTGACAGTAAAGCATACACATTTTTTAAAATTATTTAAGGCATTTGTAGATGTTGCGGGAGCGTAGGAGGCTTAATCAATCAGATAGTTTCGAATTTGTCTTATCGAATACTTCCACATGTTTCTGGTACAGGGTTTCCCTTCTTATTCGCTCTGCCTTGACCCTGGCTGTCTGTACACTTGTCTGTGGAATGTCGTTTTTTTGGTACCAATCGCTGGGGCTCATGCAGAATTGTAGCAGTTCATCGAGGGCATCATCACCATTGCGGCATGGCTTGATCAGGTTGGGAATAAACATTGGCCCATAACTGTTTTTTGCAATCTCTATAACCTGTGCCTGGGTCTGGGCCCAGAGATTGTCCGGGTCAAGCAAGATTATCGGTGCAAGGGGATTCTCATGCAGTTTCATGGAGGTGATAGTAATGGATAGTTCCTCCGCGCTACCGTAACCTCCGGTGTTGATGATAGGCAGGTTACTCAGTTTTTGCAGATGATCCTGGCGGGCAAGGCGGAGGCCTTCCCTGTATTTTATCAGACCGTCACAGGTCGTCAGTGAAAGCTGATGCTCTCCTTCCAGGTCAATTGCTATTCCGACACTCATAATATTGTGTTGTCTGGCAAGGTCATTGGCCTCTTTCATCAATCCCGGTCCACCGCCATGGACAATGCCCATTTCACCACCGAATTTCAGAGCGAGTTTGTTTATCAGATCTATTGTCAGCTGGTTGTCAGCCTCCTTGGTGTGTGAACCATAGAATGCAAACCAGTATCTAACCACATCAAAACGCTCTCTGTCGTCTGGTTCAATAAAACAGCCGTGGTAAAAGGTGTAGAGTTTGTCGGTCTGTGAATCATAGCGGAGAAATTCACAGTCTGAGCTCACTGCGTGGGTGAGCCTGATCATTTTCTTGACATAATCATCTCTGAATATGGGATCGCCCGTGTCTATTAAAAAGGTTCGCACCCCGCTGATTCGGAGTGCGTCTATTACCTCGGGGGAAGGAAAGGAGTCACCTATAAAAACCCGGCTGTTTATTCCCCCGAGAACCGAGAGTTTTTCCAGGGTTTTGGCGAATTCTCCGTTGCTGCCTTTAAAAGAGATCTTCTTGGGCTTACGAACCGTGCTCTCCAGGACTGCGTTTTTAATAATCTCAAGCTGGGCCTGTCCCTGGGGGTCTATGGCTCTTGCTATCTGGACAAAATTATTTTTATTTAAAATCACTCCCAGGGAGTGATCTTCCACAAAGTGAAATAAATTACTCACTTCGGCGTTGGTTAACAGATCGCAGAGCCGGTAACCATTTCTTACCTTATTCTTAATAAGAGGAACCGTGAGGGGATTTGTCGCTCTGAAAAATCGGATTCGCACCTTTATCTTGCTAAGGGATGTTGCGATTGGGCCAAAATGGTAGAGCTCAACCTGGCGGTCCCTGAAGGTACGAAATGGATCGAGTACCCTGGCGGGCAGATGTTCTATGCCGAGCTCTTCCGGCACGGTGACGGCGTCTATAATTCCGTAGATGTCCCCAAGGGAAATTTTAATCGCACCGATAAAGAGTTCTCCGGGACGAATCAGGGCCTGCTCCAACACCAGAGAGGTTCTTGAGCGTATTTTAGCCAGCGCGATACGTCCTTTTTTGATGACGTCGTTGACGCTTGATTCATTTATTGCGCCTGGCTCAAAACAGTATTGATAGGGTTCCAGTTCTGCCAGAATGTAGTCGCTTTTTTGTCCGGTCAGGGGGTCGGTCTCCTGCCTTATTTCGAACCCGTCATAATGGCCTTTGCCGCTTATTCTGCCAACGAAGAGTCGTTTATGCAGATAATGGCGGACATCGTGGATTCTCAGTTCAGGATCCATAATAACCAGACGTCCGATCTCATCCCCGGTCTTAAATAGATCCAGGGCGTCACCCAGCAGGGGGTTTAGATTCTGTAGTTTTCCATCAAGATGCACATCGAGGTTATCGATCAGCGGTACTGTTTCAGGGGACAAGATGTCGGTCTTGATGCCAATTTGGGCATTACCGCTTCTGCCTGAGAAGAAGAACGGTTTGCCTTCCTCCAGTGCTCCCCGGATATAGTCTGAAACATTGGGGAAAAAGAAATGTGCAAGCAGGATGTCAGCCTTATCTTCGGCCTTGCCCTGTATGTCACTGATATATCCGTCTGAGCTTATAATCTGTGCAATTTTCATGAGGGCAGTTTAGCATACAATCATTGGAATACAATACAATATTGTGAAAAAGAGCTGAAATACCAGACTATTATAAGCTCTGCATATTGTTTTGGTTTTCAATCGTCCCTTCCGTCCATCATTTTCTTTTGAAAAATACATAAAAATAACAGCGAAGAGCAGGGTGGTAATGGGCTGGCAATAAAAGGCAATGCAAGATATGGTACATAATTAGTAACAATGTCGTACACCCGGCGCTGAGGTTCAGCTGATACCTCGCCCGGTGTCGTGTCAACTCTACAATGACATGAATACGATGTTTCAAGATTTACAAGCTTCTAGGTTTCATTCAACAAATACTCCACCAGGTAAATATTTCCATGCGCAGAAAAACCAAAATCGTTGCAACTATCTCGAATAAAAACTGTTCTGTTCAGTTTATCCAAGGTCTTTTTGAGGCGGGTATGAGTGTGGTACGACTCAATACCGCCCATATGAATCACGAAGACGCCCTGGAGGTTGTTAGTAATACTCGGGCGGTTTCAGAAAAGATCGGTATCCTTCTTGATACCAAGGGCCCTGAGATCAGAACCTGTGTAACCGATAGCCCGCTTGCCGTAAAATTTGGTGATATGATTCGGGTAAAAGGTGCACCAGCTGAAGAATCTCACGATGATATAATCTGTGTCTCCCATGCTGAGTTTGTGGCTGATGTTCCGGTGGGCAGTTCAATTCTTATAGATGATGGGCTGATCGCCCTTGCGGTCATCGAAAAAGATGAGAACTACTTGCACTGTTCTGTGGAAAATGACGGGGTTATCAATCAGAGAAAAAGTATAAATATTCCCGCCGTTCACGTTAAACTGCCGGCACTCAGTGATAAAGACAAAGGTTTTATTCGATTTGCGGCACAGCAGGATCTTGATTTTATTGCCCACTCTTTTGTCAGGAACAAGGAAGATGTTCTTGCTGTTCAGACTATTCTTGATGAAGAAAAATCAGGCATCAAAATCATTGCTAAAATCGAAAACTCTGAAGGGGTGGAGAATCTGTCGGAAATCCTCGATCATACGTACGGCGTTATGATCGCAAGGGGTGATCTGGCTGTTGAGATACCCACAGAGCGGATTCCGTTAATCCAGAAGCAGATAATAAAAGATTGTATTGAGAGAAGAAAGCCCGTCATTGTCGCAACCCAGATGCTTCATTCCATGATAGAGTCTCCCAGGCCCACGAGGGCGGAGGTCTCAGATGTGGCCAACGCCTGTTTGGACCACACCGATGCACTGATGCTTTCCGGTGAAACGGCCAATGGGAAATATCCGGAACTTGCGGTGCGTATTATGGCGAAAATTGCCAACCAGGTCGAAGACAATAACCGTGGCAATGTTGATATTCCCTATAGCAGCACCAACAAACTTGCGGCATATCTTGCGAAAGCTGCGGTTAAGGCCGCAATTCGTCTGCAGACCAAGGCTATTGTTGCGGATTCTCTTACCGGAAAGTCAATTCTTGCCCTTTCCGCCTACCGTGGTTCCAATGTTATTTATGCCCAGGTGTACAACAGGCGTGTCGCGCGACAGCTTTCTCTTTCCTATGGTGTATATGCCGATTATGTCCCCATGGATATAACTGTAGGCCAGCCCTTAAAAGCATCGATCTGTCGGCTTATTGCGGAAAATAGGTTTAAAGACAGCGATCTTATAGTCATTCTTGCAGGGAGTTTCGGGCCCAAACAGGGCGCTTCTTATATTGAAATTAGTTCCGCTGAAAATTTTAGAGCAAATTGTAATCGTATATAATGGGTGTTTGTGTGAATTAGTCCGTAGGGTGCGCAATGCGCACCCTACCTGGCTGAACTGAGTACCCCCTTGTGGGGTGCTAGTACCTTAGAAATTCATTGCCTATTTTGCATGAGTTCTTTGACTACAAACTCAAACGTTTGATTTCATATTAAAACAGATGCCTGTTCATAACTATCGCCCGGAAATTGACGGGCTTCGCGCTGTTGCCATACTGCTTGTTGTAATCTATCACGCCTCTTTTTCTATTGGGGAGCATACGCTCTTTCCCGGAGGTTATATTGGTGTCGATGTTTTTTTTGTCATCTCGGGCTACCTTATTACCAGGATTCTGCTCTCAGATATGGAGAAAGATTCCTTTAGCTTTACCAGGTTCTACGAAAGAAGAGCCCGGCGTATACTACCGGCTCTCATAACGGTAGCTTTTACTGCCTCTATTTTTTCCTGGCATATTCTGATGCCGGAACCACTCCTGGAGTATGGGCAGAGTTTAATCGCAACAGCTATTTTTTCCGCCAACATCTACTTTCAGCAGCTTGATAACTATACCGCCGAGCTAATCGCTCACAGGCCCCTGCTTCACATGTGGAGTTTGGGGATTGAAGAACAGTTTTATATACTTTTTCCGGCACTTCTCCTCCTCGTCTACAAAAAGTTTAATCGGCAACTGCTGCCCTTTCTGGCAATCAGTTTCTGCGCCTCACTGCTTCTGGCCGAATATGCCAGCAAAAACCATAGTGGCCTGAACTTCTATCTGGCCCCGTCACGTGTATGGGAGCTCGTGGGCGGTGCCTTTCTTTCCTGTCTGTCTTTGAGGAATAAAAAGTATTCAGAACCGTATTGGGTCAGGTCCCTGCCGCTCATCGGCCTGGTTATGATATTGCTCTTTGCATGTCTGGCGGACGATTCTCTTCGCCACCCATCGCTCTACACCCTGCCTCCTGTCATCGGCACAATGTGGCTGATCTGGTTCAATGACCCTGGTAGCAGGGTTATTAGACTGCTTGCGAGCAGGCCAGTCGTCTGGCTGGGCTTGGTCTCCTATTCTTTCTACCTCTGGCATCAGCCTGTGTTTTCCCTCACCAGAGTCTATCTGGATAGAACCCTTGTCAATCACGAAAAATTGCTGCTTATTGCAGCCTCGGCTATACTCGCTGCAGTGACCTACTTTCTCATCGAAAAACCGACAAGAAACCGCAGGCGAACCAGCAGCCGGGTGATCTGGTTCACGGCAGCTCTGGGTTCGCTTGCAATGATCGGCTTTGGCCTGACCATTCATTTCGGTAATGGCTTTCCCGGAAGACAGTTGTCCTCCTCCATGCTCAGGGAGGTAATGTATGGAAAACATGCACCGGATGCAGGCCCGCTCAAATGCAAAAATTACGAACCGGAAAAAGGACATTGCCAGTTCTCCGGAACAGCCACAGGCGGTTTTACCCTTCTTACCGTGGGCGACTCTCATATCAGGACACTCGATGCCCCGATAATAGACAACCTCGACAAACTTAGTTTTGTCAGTGCATTTATACCGCTCAACAGCGGCAGTTCACTGTTCACCTTCGACCTGGATCTTCTTATCGACGAGGGGGGTAATGCAACGCCCCTTGGCCTGATAACGTACAATGCTAAGCGCTACCAGAAGATACTCGACTTCAGTAACCAGATCATTATCACCGGAGGCAGACTCCCCCTTTACCTGGAAAACGACAGATTCAACAACCTTGAAGGAGGAATCGAACCCGGTGATAAATGTTATATAATCAAACAAGATCAAACGAGATACAACAGAAAGTCGCTAGGGGAAATTGCCCTCGCCTTCCAGACAACAATTGAGGAGTTGCTTAACCGGGGGATCAAAGTTATTCTGGTTTACCCCATCCCGGAAGTTGGTTGGAATGTCCCCAGACAGATTGAAAAATTGTTAAGAGAGCAGCCCTATGACCAGACGATAAAGATCCTGCAGACACAGCCGCTTACGACCTCCTACCAGGTTTTTAAAAAACGTTCTGCAAGTGCCTATGATGTCTATGACACTATTGCCGATCATCCGGATCTGCTCCGCATCTACCCGGAAAATCTGTTTTGCAAGACAGATCGATGCACAACCCATAACGACAGCCATCTCTTCTACTGGGATGACAATCATCTCTCTTTTTACGGTGCTTCCATGCTCTTAGAAAATATCATTGAAAAAGCAGTGGACAGATGGGAACTTCAATGAAAAACAGTGTAACCGAGGGTTCGAGCTTACCCGCAGATGCTGCTTTATTCACTATTTTTCTCTGCATTCTTTTTGGAGCCAATGCTGTTGCCATGAAGATCAGTTTTACCGGGCTTGGAGTTTTTACCAGCGTAACCCTGCGCTTTACCATTGCGATAACTGCATTGCTTATCTGGGCAAAATGGAAAACAAAACCACTGGTGGTCAGCAGTCTGCAGCTGAAACAGTTGCTACTTATATCTTCCATTTTTTTCCTGCAGATGTCCTGTTTCTATCATGGCCAAAATCTTACAACTGCAAGCCACGGAATCCTTATTGCCAACGTCCTTCCTTTTGTGGTTATGATTTTTGCCCACTTTTTCCTCCCCAACGACAGGATCACTCCGAGAAAAATTATCGGTCTCATCCTGGGGTTTTGCGGGGTCTCATTGCTCATATTCGAGAAATCATCAAACGGCCTCAGCTCCCTGAGCGGGGATTTGACAATACTCTGTGCAATCATCCTCTGGGGCTGTAACGTCGTCTATATAAAGAAAATAATTAAAAATTACCATGTCCTGCAGATCACTATTTATCCCATGATATTCAGTGTACCGCTTTTTCTCCTCAGCGCGATCATCTGGGATAGTGAGATGGTAATCTGTGCACCGAGTCTGCCGGTGATCTTAGCAGTACTTTACCTTGGCCTGGTGACCGCCTCCTTTGGGTTTATCATGTGGAACACACTCATCCAAAAATACGGGGCAACAGCCCTGCACTCATTTATCTTTATCATGCCTGTTTCCGGGGTGTTTTTAGGGGTTCTGGTCCTTGGGGATCCCTTTTCGCTGAACCTACTTGGGGCAATCGTATTCGTCACTTCTGGTCTTATTGTAATCAACTCACATGCCCAAAAAACAATAAAGTAATCTCAAGATTGAGTTTGGATGATCATTTTTCTCTGCATCGAAGTCTGGATCGAAGTCTACGCTTATCTGCCGCTAAAAACATGCGGGAATGACAGCAGGGCGGCAGACTTCGTCATGCCCGAGGTAGTTATCGGGTATTCAGAAAATACCATTTACTATTGAGGATTAATTCTTCTGCAGGAATATTCTCATGTAATCGCGCCCTTTAAAGGACTTCTTTAGAAATTATTTTCTGCGTTTTTGTGGCAGAAAATAATTTCGTGAAGGTACTTATCCAAGCATTTTAGAAAGTTCCGATCTATTCGGGTTAGGGTGCAAAAAGGGGTCACACCCCAGTAAAAAATAATACACGATAGCCTAAATCATTATTTTTTATCATCTCGCCTTGACAAGAGCTACATATAGGGCATATGCTCAAAAAGGAAAATAAAAAATAGCAAGAAATATCTTCTTGCTTTTTTTGCTTACTCAGCTTGAAGGTACCGCTGTGACAGTGTTTTTTTGATCAACCTCAACCCGTTGTACGACGAAAATTGGAGAAAGAAATGTGTTTAAAATCTATCCGTGCGAAACTGTTGCTTGGTGGCTTCCTAATCGTTCTTATTCCCATTGTTGTTATCATGTTTATCAGTAATAAACAATCATCCGGTGTACTGACGGACATGTCAAAGGAATACGCTCAATCAATGGCAGTGAAACTTTCCGAAGAGGTTACCCTTGCTCTTAAAGGTGCAAAAAACACTGTGGCCGTCCTGAC
>JAAELB010000203.1 GCA_024227155.1 Desulfobulbaceae bacterium | reverse complement strand
GGCAACGTTCATAACGAGGTGAGAATCAAACCTGATGATGAGAAGGGGATAGAGAGCCTTTCTCAGTACATCATCCGTAATACTTTTTCCCTGGAAAAGTTGAAATATGAAGCAGGGGATAAATCAGTCATCTACCGATCAGGTAAGCGAAGACTCCGAAAATGATGCACGGGAAAAACAAAAGAAACTTTCAGGTATTTTCTCCTTTGGAATTTATTGCGTCAATCACACAACATATTTCCGAACCATCCTTTCAACTGGTCAGGTACTATGGCTTGTACTCAAACAGAATGCGTGGGGACAGAAAAAAGCAGCAGGAGCGGGAAGGGGTAAAGAAAGAAGATGAGGCAGGCCAAAACAGCAGAATCATCGATATCCGGAACTATAAACCAAAGCGAATACCGCAATTGATGTGGCGGGAATGTATAAAGAAGATCCGAAGTCTACGCTTATCTGGGCAGTAGATCCCTTAACGTGTCCTAAATGCGCTGGAGAGATGAAGCTGATAAGTTTCATTTACAAGAAGACAGTAATCAAAAAGATACTGACACACCTTGATTTATATGATGAGAGAAAGAACCAGCGGGCACCTCCTGTTATTGTAGAGGAATATACCGAGTCAGTCGAGATAATCCCTTTTGACGATGGCTGGCTGGAGTACAATGAGTCGTTTATTGAGCGAAAATAAAAAGCTCTATCAGCTTCAATGGAGGAGTTTGTGCAAAAAATGACAGGAATATAAGGAAGAATCACCAACTTTTAACTCAGCACCTGGTGCATGAGCCTTTGGGCAGGTAAAACTGCTTGATTGAGAGGCTGAAATATGATGGGCCACTAGGATTGTTGGTCGAATGGAAGGATATTGCGGGAAAAGTTAGAGTGGGTTAACATAGGATGGCTTATCACCTCCCCTTTCTTTGAGGGAGAGCCCTAAAGACACCTTCTGAACATATAACCGCGACAGGGAAGACGTATACCGATCTGAGGCCTTAAAAGAAGACTGCTGCCTTATGGTCTGGGTCGAAAAATCTAGGGTATTCTGAGATAAAGTGTTTAACGAACTTGATTGTTAATCTTTTCGATATGATGTATTTTCTACATCTCTGCATTTGTTCTCAACTTGGTGAGAAATAGCTTTAATTCTTTTTTCTGAGAGAACTTTCGTTCCATTTGCTAAAAACTCACTCTTCTTACCATTATAAATAATCAGCATACTGGGCTTGATCCTGTTAACGTACCACCCAGGTATCGCTAATACGGGAGTTACTTTCTGTGGTTCACCTGTTGCTGAGCTAAGCCACAGGTTTAACCATCTTGCTTGATCAATAGCCTGTTTGATAGGTTTACTTTCTGACCAACCTGGAAATAATAAAATCATACCATCAAAAGTTAACTTCCAATTATCTTTCTCTGCATTTACATGCTTTGACCTACCTTTTGTTTCAATAGCAAAGACACCTGTAGGGCCAATTGCAATATGGTCTATATTGAATCCATCGGCAGGAAAGTCATGGTAGATTTTAAAACCTTTGCCGATCAACTCATTCAGGTCTTGTCCAACAGCTAGTTCACAATCGTAGCCT
>JAAELB010000202.1 GCA_024227155.1 Desulfobulbaceae bacterium | reverse complement strand
TTTTCCAAGCTATTTATATGAATATTACCTTCATTTGACACACAAAGTATAATGCTTCCTTGATTTCCATATTCCCTATTCCCTATTTTTTCACTTGATATTCACTAATTTGACTTACACTGTATTTCTCTATATATTTTTGTGTCTAATAAAAGGACTTAACTGGCACATGTGCATGTATTTTACTGTTATCGGGTAAACTGTATTTAAAAATAACAAGAATTCAAGAATTCAATGGCTCCGCTGATTTTATGAATCAAATGAGATTTTAAGATTCAATGATTAAAAAGGGAATTTTTTATGCTGTTTTGGAATCTAAGATATCCTTTAAACTACAATTTGTATACATAGAAGTAAATGATCAGAAAACCACTTTGGATATAAAGTGATTTGGGAAATGTTATTGTCAGTGAAGCATAAATCTAATGTACTACCATTTATATGTGTAGGGTTATTAATATATTGTTTCAATCCATATTTCATGAATAAAAGTTCCATTTGATCA
>JAAELB010000201.1 GCA_024227155.1 Desulfobulbaceae bacterium | reverse complement strand
CACCATTATAACAGGGGAGGGGTCAAGTCCGCCTTTGACCTTTTACTATCTCCTTCTCAACACTCTCGCTTTCTTTCAGCAGATAATTGTTCCTGTCGGGCCGCACCTCCACTCTCTGAACCACATTACTCTCAGTACTGTAGTTAGTAATTCCAAACTCCTTGCCGACATCTGGCAAGGTTTTACAGTAGAATCGGCGGACTAGGTAAATAGCAATATCTTTTGGAAAGTTCTCAGTACCTCTCTTGGAAGCCGAAAGTTGTTCCCTGGAAATCATGTAATGCTCACAAACAGATGTAATTACCCTTTCCGCGTCCAGTGCAAGAACCTTCGACTCCGGAACCTCCTGTCTATTTACCAACTCAATGAACTTTTCCTGGATATAATTTTAAAATGAAGTACTGGCAAGTATCAATGGTATGTTTTTCAGCGCATAAAATTTCTCAATCTCTTGAGAATCATCCATAGAGATAAAATCAAGGTAGGCAGACTTTTTCCTGCTCTTTACCTGAGTGAGTTGGGTGAGCAATGCGTCTTTTTGCAATCATGACCATTTCTTTGGATGCGACAAGCTACCTTAAAAAAAAAGCATATAGTATGCCTCTTGTCATGTTCCACGCAATAAAACCTTTTTCCCAACCTCAAAGCAACGGTCTGTAAGAAACAGACTGTCCTCAACCTCACTCAATACTGCGATAGATCCTTGTCAGGAAGTGTTTTTCATCGGTTTCAATGAGTTTGTCGCACCGGAATCCATGAAAGCTGCAGATAGTTTGTAACAGTTCGAAATTCACATAAAGCCAGCTGAAAGGGTCTGACCGCAGCCCTTTGTATATCATGACAAAATCTGTTTCTCCACAATACCCTCCCTCCTTATCATACACCGACTCACCCATTTCCAGGAATTTTCCGCTCAAATCGGTTGAATCGACAAGTAACTGTCCACTTGGCGTAAGCAGGGTGTCCAAGTGTTGAATAAAGAGATTCAGGCCGTCGAGTGTACCAGATATTCCTATGCCATTCATGAGCATGAGAACTGTATCAAAACGAGAAGTTTTGAGATCCATGATATTGCGGTGATACGACTTTTCGACTCCTCTGCTACGCATTACCTCCACACAGCCAGGGGAGATGTCGATGGCATCAACATCCAAGCCCCACGACTGCAAGACAAGGCTGTGGCAGCCAGCTCCTGCACCGACATCGAGAATTCGTCCCTGGCAGGCTTTCAGGGCACATTGCTCGATGTCGTTCATTTTCTCGAATCCGCGGAACATGGTCTCTCCCAACATGGTGGATATCTCAAACGTCGAGGACCAAACATTGAGAAAAGCGTCTGAATCTCCAGAGAAAAAGTCAATCAGCATTGTACCGAGAGGATCTTTATTTTTGTCCAGTATACATCTTGTCATGTGTCCTTCCTGCCTCAGTTTTATCAAGTAAAAAAAAGGCTGCTATAAAACAGGCAGATTGAAACTCGTACTGCTTTTAATAATATCCATCACAAACGATGTCTTGATATTTTGAATACCGGGAATCCCGGATAATTTATTGTTTACAAAGTCAGTGTAGCTGTCCATATCTTTTACGGCAACCTTGAGGAGAAAGTCAACATCCCCTGTTAACTGATAACATTCCTGGACCTCTTCTAGAGCAGCCAGTTCTTCAACTACCTTCTTTAATGAAGAAACCTGGTGGAGGCTGAGAGAGACAATGATAATTGCCATCAAACCATAGCCTATTTTCCTCCCGTTAATCAACGCCACGTATTTATCGATTACCCCTGATGTCTCAAGTTTCCTGACCCTTTCCAGCATGGAAGGCGGTGATATACCGACAAGTTCGGCAAGTTTTGTATTAGTAATCCTGCCATTATCTTGCAGAATTTTAAGGATTTGGATATCCATCTGGTCAAGTTGCATAAAAACCTCTTGAAGAGAAAATATAAATCGCCTGTTTTGAATTATGAAAGGTGAAATTCTCCAACAGCCTAACGTTACTTGTTTGCTGAGTCAATTGAATTGTGTTGAGTTAAGTGTGGTTTTTAGTGCGTTTAGCCTTTGTGGGCGGCGGTTTAGAGATTTTTGTTGAAAGGGTGAGTGTTTGTTTTCCCTTGACATGCTCCTAATAAAATTATACAAATCACAGAGTTTAGCTAATATTATGAATATTGTGTTGTCTGCAAAAATCCAGGGATCATCAAGGTAATCTGTTTAATTCAACGATTTTTTACCAAAAGGAGTGTATGGAAATGGCAATGAGAAAATCTGTAATCACAGCATTATTCCTCGTTTTTGTTTTACTCCCGGCATCGGGCCTGATGGCCGCTTCCGTGTACAAGGTAGGGGGGATTTTTTCTTCTACAGGAAGGGCATCATTTCTAGGTGATCCGGAAAAGAAAACCATGGAAATGATGGTTGAAAAAATCAATGCGGCTGGCGGTATTGATGGTCATAAGATTGAAGCAATAATTTATGATTCTGAAGGTGATCCAGCGAAAGCAGTCAGCGCCGTTAATAAACTGATTCATAAAGATAAAGTTCTCGCAATTGTTGGCCCATCCACCACCCCAACCACCTTGGCTATTGTCAATTTTGTGGAGCGTGCTCAGGTTCCACTGATCAGCTGCGCAGCCGGTGTTAAAATCACCAGCCCAGTGAAGCCATGGGTATTTAAAACCGCCCAGAGTGACCTCTTGGCGGTGGCTGCCGTGTATCAGCACATCAAGAATGCCGGTATTAAAAAAATCGGTATTCTCACAGTGTCCAACTCTTTTGGCGAGAGTGGTAAAATGCAGCTTCTAAACCAGGCAAAAGACTTTGGCATTGAGGTCGTCCAGGCGGAAAGCTTTGGTGCAAAAGATACAGACACCACAACCCAGCTTACCAAGATCAAAGCTGCGTCCCCGGAGGCCATTGTTTGCTGGGGCACTAACCCCGGTCCGGCTGTGGTTGCCAAAAATATCAAACAACTAAAAATTGACATTCCGCTCTATCAAAGCCATGGGGTTGCCTCTCCTAAATTCATAGAACTGGCTGGTGATGCGGCTGAAGGTATCATGCTTCCCACCGGTAAAATTCTTGTGACCGGGCTATTAGACGACAACGACAGCCAGAAAAAAATTCTGCAAGGGTACCAGGCAGACTATAGCGCCAAGTTTAAAGGTAACGTATCTGGATTTGGTGGATACGCCTTTGATGCGGTGAACATCCTGGCAGGCGCTTTAAAGGGAAGTGACGGAGATAAAAATAAAATCCGACAGGCTTTGGAGAACACACAAAATTACGTTGGTGCCACAGGCATATTTAATTTCTCAGACAAGGACCACAACGGGTTGTCACCCGAGGCTTTTGTTATGGCGGAAATTAAAGACGGTACCTGGAAACTCATAGATTAAACTTCCCAAGGCAGATTAATGCAGGAAATCATCCAGTATCTTTTTTCAGGTATCACCACCGGTGCTATCTATGCTGTAATCGCCGTCGGATTATCGATGCTTTACAGTTCCACAGAGCTCATCAACTTTGCCCACGGAGAATTCGTGATGATCGGTGCAATGGCCCTGGTGACTTTCTGGGTGCAGATGGCACTTCCCCTGCCTGTAGCTATTATTTGTACTATTGCCCTGGGGTGTAGCCTGGGTCTTTTGTTTGAACGGTTCGCCATCCGGACAGCTAGAAATCCCCAGCCCATTGTCCTGGTAATCATCACCGTTGGAGCCTCGATCTTTTTAAGAGGATCTGGAATGATCGTCTGGGGAAAAGATCCCTTTAGTGTGCCGCCGTTTTCAAGCCATGAATCCATCGAGATTTTAGGCGCAGCGCTTCTTCCGCAGTCTATCTGGATCGTTATCGCAGCCATTTTTCTTGCCGGTGGAATTCATTTTTTCCTGAAACAGACCTTGACGGGTAAAGCCATGGTTGCCTGTGCCGTCAACCAAAAAGCTGCCTGGTTGAGCGGTATCCCTCCGGAAAGAATGGCAGTTCTCGCTTTTGCCATCAGTACGGGATGCGGTGCTGTTGCCGGTATCTTTATTGCGCCAGTCACCATGAGTTCCTATGACATGGGTACCATACTGGGACTTAAAGGGTTTTGTGCGGCCATGATCGGAGGGCTCGGCAGTCTATGGGGAGCCTTTGCCGGTGGAATTCTTTTGGGAGTCTTGGAATCCCTGGGTGCAGGTCTCATTTCATCGGGGCTTAAGGATGCAATCGCCTTTATACTTTTGCTCCTGATCCTCTACGTGCGCCCCGGCGGACTGTTTTCGGCTAAAGAGGCAAAACGGTTCTGATATGGATGACAATACAAAGAAAAAAAGGATAGAGAATGGGGTTTTTGTCTGCATCATTCTCTCTTTAGGTCTGTTCACTGAAAACACCTATTATCTCCAGATAATGACCTTTATCGGTATTAATACCCTGTTGGCTTTAGGGCTTAACATGCTTATGGGCTATGCCGGGCAGGTCTCTTTGGGCCATGCCGCATTCTATGGTATTGGTGCCTATACAACAGCCATTCTTTCCGGAACCTACGGGGTCTCTCCCTGGTTGTCCCTGGTTTGCGCTGTCGGTGGAGCTGTATTCGTTGCCTTTGTGGTCGGCCTGCCCACCCTGCGCCTCTCAGGATATTACCTTGGCATGGGAACCCTGGGGTTTGGTATGATCGTCAATATTTTGTTCAGAGAGTGGTCCAGTGTCACGGGGGGCTCTTCGGGTTTTGTTGGTATACCGCCTCTGGAGGCGGGAAGTATTTCATTTATGTCTGGAGAAAGTTACTTTTTCCTGGTCTGGGGTGCTGTGTTTGTGTCAATTCTGATTTGCCGCAGGATTTTGTCTTCCCGTATGGGAAGGGCACTGCGATCTATTCACGACGGTGAAAAAGCCTCTCTGGCAGTAGGGGTCAATACCCACTACCTTAAGTTGCAGATTTTCATGTTTTCAGCAGCGCTGGGAGCCGTTGCCGGGTTTTTATACGCCCATTTCGTCCTTTTCATCAGTCCGGAATCATTTGGTTTCATGGTTTCAGTGAAAATGGTGACCATGGTAGTGATCGGAGGAATGGCAAGTGTGTGGGGTGCTCTGCTTGGTGCTTCTCTTCTCACGCTGCTGCCGGAAGTTCTCCACGGATTTGCCGAATATGAGATGATAGTGTTCGGTTTGATCCTCATGGTGGTGATGATTTTTATGCCCCAGGGGCTCACCCGTGGATTTCTTGATATGTATGAGAAAGCAAGGAAGAAAAGTCCATGATATCTCCAGAAACCATACAGCAGGGGCAGCCGTTATTGGCGGTAAACTCACTGACAAAAATGTTCGGTGGGGTAAAGGCCCAGGATGATATCTCTTTTTCAATTGATCCCGGTCTTATCTGTGGCCTGATTGGACCCAACGGGGCAGGGAAGACAACTCTCTTTAACCTGATAACAGGTATCTACGCCCCGGACGAGGGACAGGTGCTCTTCAACGGCAAAGATACCCGGAAGATGGCTGTTCACCAACGGGTTGAAGCTGGTATTGCCCGTACATTCCAACATGTAGAGCTGTTCGGCTCAATGTCTCTGCTTGAAAATGTACTGGTGGGAATGCACGTGAGGACGAGATCCGGGTTTTGGGGTGCTGTATCCCGTTTGCCCTGGGTGATGCGGGAAGAAAAGGAGGCGCTTGAAAAGGCCGAGGCCCTTCTGGAATTTACAGGACTTATGGACTATGCCCACCATCCGGCAGGAGATTTGCCGGTAGGCAGGCAAAAGACAGCAGAGATTGCAAGGGCCCTGGCATCTGATCCTTTACTTTTGCTTCTCGATGAACCGGCGGCCGGGTTAAATGCTGTGGAGACTGAGGCACTTGGCCAACTCATTGAACAGGTGAAAAAAAGAGGAGTAACCATGATGCTGGTGGAGCATGACATGAGTCTAGCCATGGGGATTTGCGACAAGTTGATTGTACTTGACCAGGGTAGCAAGCTGGCCGAAGGGACCCCAAGGGAAATACAGAACGATGAGGCTGTGATGGCGGCCTATCTGGGGCAGGGGTAGGCAATGCTGAGAATACAAAACCTGAAATGCAGTTACGGCAGTATTACTGCGGTTCACGGGGTGAGCCTTTCTGTTAAAAAAGGAGAGTTAATTTCCATTATCGGTGCTAACGGTGCCGGAAAGAGCTCCCTGCTGCTGGCGATTTCCGGCTTACTGAAGAGCTGGTCCGGAGACATCCTTTTTCAGGAGAGTCCTCTAAAAGGAATGTCTCCCCCGGCCATTGTTCGCTCAGGTATCAGTATGGTGCCGGAGGGACGGCAGATATTTGGCCCCTTAAGTGTCATGGATAACTTGAAGATGGGGGCGTACACCATGTACCGAAAGGGCATGAAAACAGAAGTGGAAAATGATCTGGAGATGGTTCTTGAAATGTTTCCCATCCTGCAGGAGAGGGGAGAGCAACTTGCGGGAACCTTATCTGGTGGAGAACAGCAGATGCTCGCCATCGGCAGAGCTTTGATGGCCAGGCCCAAATTGTTAATCCTTGATGAACCTTCTATGGGGTTGGCCCCTAAGATAGTGGATCTGATTTACAATACAATAGTAACTCTAAGGGAGCAGGGGGTAACTATTCTCCTGGTAGAACAGAATGCCCAGGCTGCCTTGAAAATTGCCGACCGCGGATACGTACTTGAAACTGGAAAAATGGTTCTCCAGGGAAGTGCCGACGAACTGCTGGTGGACGATGATGTGAAACGGGCATATCTAGGGAAGGACTACGGTGATTTTTACGATATGAGGAATTAGTGATGGCGGATATACAGATGACGGAACTCAAGCCTGAGGAAAAAGAACAGCAAAAACTGGAAAGACTACAGTCCACATTAAATAGGGCATATAAGAATGTGCCTTTTCACCGTAACCGTTTTCTCGAACGGCAGCTTTCTCCCCAGGATATCGCATCTCTCACAGATATCGAAAAACTGCCATTTATGAAAAGAGCGGATCTGAGCACCCACTACCCATATGGCTTGTTCGCTGTTCCTCTGCGGGATATCGTTCGTATTCACACAGCACCTGGCACAGGTGACAGTCCATCCATCAGCGGATACACCAAGGCGGACCTGTTGATCTGGAAAAAACTTGTGGCAAGAAGTCTTGAAGCAGCGGGTGTTACAGAAATGGATATTCTCCAGATACATCTGCCGCCTGGTCTGGCCAACTGGGGGAGGGATTATAAGGATGGCGGGGAAACCGTGGGGGCCGGGGTCATCCCTAACTCTCCTCTTTCTCTGTCTAAAACTCTTATGGTACTGCGTGACTACAAAACCACCACTCTGGTCACCACCCCGACCTTCGCAGAACAGCTCATGGAGCAGATGTTCAATGAGGAGCGTAACCCAAACGAATTGAACCTGAAACGAATTATCCTGGTGGGCTCCCCCGTGGAGAGGGATATTGCGGAGAATCTTGAGGGACGCCTACATGTGGATACATGGATGAATTACGGACTCAGCGAGATTCCCGGACCCGCCATTGGCCATGAGTGCACCAGCCACTGTGGGCTTCACATTAATGATGACCATATCCTGCCTGAAATAATTGATCCGAACTCCGGAGAAGTGGTAGCCAAAGGGGAAAAAGGAGAACTGGTCCTTACCACCCTCTCTGCCCGCGCTTTTCCCCTGATCCGATTCCGCACCGGTGATATGGCGAGGTTTGTGCCCCCTCCATGCTCCTGTGGTTCAAATTTTATGAAAATGACTTGGCTCAAGGAGCGGGCCGACAATTACGTGATCATCTCAGGTATCAAGGTTTCTATAGATCAGCTCAAAGAGGATCTCAAAGCCGCTCTGGGTATAGCCTCCCCAAACTGTAATATAGAAAAGACCAAGCGAGCAGGTGTCGAAATAATTACAATCTCTCTTGAGATAGATAACCAACTGTTTTCAGATGAAATTAAAAACCTGGAAAAACTGATGTATAACACGGAAGAGATATTAAGCGAGCGTGTGGGGGTTCCCATAAAGATCCGACTGATACAGCAACGGTCGTAAAAAGGTTCTACCGATCCAGAAAATAGAATCAGTTACTGAGGATGATTTCCCTGGCGGGAATATTTTTACAATTCAAGGTGTAGCGATGAAAGACATACAACAAACACTTCAATCTATTGAGCAGTGGACACCTCCGGAGGACTGGATGAAAATTTCAGTTTTGGATGCCCACACCGGTGGTGAACCGCTGAGAATAGTTTTGAGTGGTTTACCTGAAATGAAGGGGAATACAGTTCTTGAACGCAGGCAGTTCATGAAGCAACACTTTGATAACCTGAGGACCTCGCTTATGTTCGAGCCCCGGGGGCATGCAGATCAATATGGCGCTGTTGTGATGCCGCCGTGTACAGAAGGTACAGATTTCTCTGTACTGTTTTTGCACAACGAAGGTTACAGCACAATGTGTGGTCACGCCATCATTGCCCTCACTAAGGTTATGCTGGAGACAGGTGCTGTTGAAATGGAGTACCCAGAAACTGTACTAAGAATAGAAGTTCCATCCGGCATTGTTACTTCCTATGCAGAATGTAAGGAGGGGAGGGTGGAAAATGTAAAATTTCACAACGTTCCCTCATTTGCTTCAATGCTTGATGAGAAGGTTGTTGTCCCCGGGATTGGCACAGTCACTTTTGACTTGGGGTTTGGCGGCGCGTTTTATGCCTATGTCGACGCTGAGTCATGTGGAGTAAAAATGATCCCGGAAGATTATAGAAATATTATAGAGGTTGGCGGTGCAGTTAAAAAAGCCGTGATGGAAAACTTCAAAATTGAACATCCGTTTGAAAAAGATCTTTCATTCCTCTATGGCACTATTTTTACAGGCCCTGCAATAACTCCTGGGATTGATAGTAGAAATGTCTGCATTTTTGCAGAAGGTGAAGTGGATAGGTCGTCAACAGGTTCAGGAGTTGCCGGGAGAATGGCAATTCACTATGCAAAAGGTGATCTCAAGATTGGCCAGAAGATGACTATTGAATCGATTTTGGGTTCTGTCTTTACTGGTAGTGTTGTTAGTGAAACCACCTTTGGCCCACATAAAGCAGTAATCCCACAGGTTGAAGGTAATGCCTGGATAAACGGTATGGCTCAATTCTTCATTGATCCAAATGACCCTTTAAAAGATGGCTTTATCTTACGTTAAGTGAGTGGGATGAAATAAAATAAAATTCCTCAAGAGAGATTCCCTTATGAAGTTCAATGACCCCTTTGGTCGTCTGGAAAACCGACATAAACTCGGTTATGAGTCAATGCGTGACACAATGCGTAAGAGCGGCATTGAAACTCCTGAGGAAGCGTGGGAAGCTATCAGGCAGTCAAAAAAACGTGCACTAAAATACATGATCACTGGAACGGCCGTGCTCCTGCTGGTAACTTTGTTACTGCCAAAAATGATGCCAGTGACCATAAGTCTTGCACTTTTTCTGGTGGTTTGGGTTGTGAGTTCTACCACCAACGGTCAGCGCTATGTTCAGCGCTATATTGATGAGGAACTGGAGTCTGGGGATGGGAAACAAGATGATATTAATAGATAATTACATCTGGGGATCGTTGTCCCCATGTTAGCTGCCAGACTAAATCGAAAATAGTAACCGTTCGTCCAGTGCTTCTCCCCCCCCCAGAAAAATCGAGAGGGTATCTTTTTTCAGGATCTTGAACACGATACCTCCATAAACAACTTTCTTGATCAACTCTGTGTCTTGACTCAATTCTAGCAATAACTGTATTATTCAGCGTGGCCAGTTAGAATTTTTTCGAAAACTGTTATTACTTTAGCATTGAGGTGAAGAATATGAAAAAGGTAGAGTATCGAGAACAAGCATTAAAAATTTTCCCTTGGGTCTGTGCAAGTTGTGGCCGTGATTTTAAGGGGAAAAATCTTCGAGAGTTAACGGTTCACCACAAAGACCATAATTATAAGAACAATCCACCCGATGGTAGTAATTGGGAACTGTTATGTCTCTACTGCCACGATAACGAGCATTCCCGTTCACTCGATGCCGAATGGTTGGCGACAGAAAATCCTGATAAAGAAGATGCTCCCACTACCACGCACTCTCCTTTCGCTAATCTAAAAGACTTGTTGCGCAAGCCTTCGTGATTAAATTTGTTCTCTGTACATGATTGTTTATAGGCACCACCTTCATTCATTGTCAAATGGAATACGGTATGAAAGACAAGGACGTTACTTCCACAGGAAAAGATGACAAGACGCTCCAGGAAAAATCATCTCCAAAAGATATTGCTTTTTTTCTCAAAGCTGTTGGTGAGGCAAGTCAGGCCCAAGGTGGAAGACTTATTTTTGCATTGGATGCAACCAATAGTCGGCAGCCAACCTGGGACAGAGCTATGCACATTCAGTCTTCAATGTTTGAGGCAGTTGGCAAAGCGGGTGGTCTATCGGTTCAACTGGTGTATTTTCGAGGTTTTGATGAATGCCGTGCCTCAAAGTGGGTCATTAATGCTGCCGCATTACATAATTTGATGCTCGGTATCCAATGCCAGGGAGGACAAACCCAGATTGGAAAAATCCTCAATCACGCCTACCGTGAAACAACGAAAGAAAAGGTCTCCGCACTGGTTTTTATTAGTGATGCACTTGAGGAAAATATTGATTTACTCTGTAAACAAGCGGGTGAACTAAGTTTGAAAGGGGTACGTTGTTTTTTCTTTCAGGAGGGACATGATATAGCGGCTGAAAATGGATTTCGTGAAATGGCGCGACTGACAGGTGGCGCTTATTTTCGGCTTGGGCCTGATTCGGCGCAAGAGCTTTCCGAGCTTCTCAGTGCGGTGGCAATGTACGCAAAAGGTGGATTGAAAGCCCTCTCAAGCAGCAAAAAAAATCAAGCGCGTTTACTGCTGCAGCAAATGCAGAAATGATTTATGACCCTTTTTTACGTGGAATAATAAATGGGATTTTATCTTTTATTAATGTTATTTGCAGGACTCCTTCTTTTCTGGTTTGTTCTTAATAATCCAGCCCCTAAGAGTGCAGCCGTTCTGACTAAAGCCGGACCTTTTATTCTCATTGCAGTGGGAGCTCTGCTGACTTTTTTCCGGCGTGGAATGATCGGATTACCTTTGATTTTCCTGGGCCATTCTTGGTGGCGGCGCAGTCGTTCAATGCGACCGGCCGATTACTCTGGAGGACAAAAAACCACAGTTCGCTCGGCAGACCTTGAGATGGAACTTGACCATGACACCGGGGAAATTGATGGTCGGGTGTTGACTGGTCATTTGAAGGGAACTCTGCTTTCTTCACTGGGTGAGGAAGAGCTGTTGTTATTTTATCTGGAAATATCTTCTGATGGTGACAGTCTCGCCTTACTTGTCTCTTTTCTTGATCGCTACCATCCAAACTGGCGGGATAGTGTTGATCCTGATTCTTTCCGAAAGCAGGGCACTGGATCTAGCTTCGAGAATATGAGCCGACAGGAGGCGTACCAGATACTAGGTGTTGAGCCTGGTGCCTCCCAGCAAGAAATCTACCAGGCCTGGCGACGACTCATAAAAGGGGTTCATCCCGACCATGGAGGATCTGCATTTCTGACTGCAAAAATAAATGCAGCCAAAGATGCCCTTCTTGACTAAGGCCATAAATGAGTCTGTTGATTTAATAGCATTTTTGTTTAAAACATGGAGCAGGGTCAGGTCTTGAAAGGTAAGATTGTGAAATGTGCTTTGGTTTCTGAGTTGCTGCGAGTGTATCTAGAAAAGCAAATTCGTTGCCTTCATCAGCCAAGTCAGGTTCCCAAAGTTTTAGCTGAAAAGGTTCCTGTTCTAAAAATTTGAACACCTTCGGGTGAGATTGAGAAGTTCCTTGCCCAGGGGTAGTAGAGCAGAGCTTTGTTAAGAGTATGCCTTGTATATTTTGTTACTGATTTTTGGATAATGCTGTCTAATGCAATCGGGACAAAATCCATGGGTAAAAATTTCTTCACTGTCCCCAGAGACATCTAGTGGTTCCCATGTATAAACCCCTGTTCGTTGTTTATTGCAGATACAGCAAACCGTAATCATAGGTGGATGCAGTGTCGTTTCCTTGCTCAATGTTAAGCTTTCCATGGTGACGCTCCTTTCCTTCGGTTGGTTTGCTTTTAGCGATGTCCAGTTCAATCTCTGTAAAATTTACCTTGCCGAAGAAAAGAGGGTGAAAGGTCCTTCCTGGTTTCAACTCCCGCTCAATGAGTTTGTCTTTATTATTAAGTCCTATATATCAACGAAAGGTTAATTTTTTATTTGTGTAACATTCTCATTGCAATTAGTATTCCACAGAATGATAAAGTATGTTTTGGGTATTTGTTCATCAAATTGGTTGTTTATACTTTGGTGCCTTACTCCATGGAAGCTGTAATAAAAACAAGCAATTATGAGATCGCTTTGAACATCATAAGCTTAGAGCTATTACCAGATAATGAACGTAGTGAGACCTTCGAGGCACTTATCCAGCGATTCTAAAAAGGTTTCCGACTAGTCGGGTTAGATTAAGTCCCTTGTTCAGGAAGATAGTTCCGGATTAAAGGAATGGAGGGTGTTGCAATTCCATTTACCCGGATTCCATTGGGTAAAGATCAAGTAATTGGAGATGTCCAGTTTGCATATGCATTGCGTTGCATTTATTGAGCGGATTTATGCAGAGCGTTGAGTAGTTCTTCAAGGCCGATTTTGCCGTCGCCGTTTATATCTGCCTCTTTTACAACCTGAGTAACATCATGTTCTGTAAGGATCTGTAAAACACGGATCACATCAACAAGATCAATCTTTCCATCACCGTTTATATCGCCTAGTGTAACCATAAAGCGCCAGAACCCGGCGTGGTGTCGATAGTTTGTTGAGCTGGAACTTCCGATGGGAGAGGGTTGCCCAAGGGTTGACTGCATAGTATAATTTGTAGACTCGATTAATCCACCGCCACCACTCAATACATCATCACTAACGGTGTAACTTGTACTCGACATACTGCCGGCACAGGATATAGCAGCAGATAAACAGAGCGGAAGAAAGATTGCCCCTGTCTTCAAGATTTGTTTGTTCATTATTATTTTCATATACACACCAGTTTTTAATGGTCAGCTTCGAGCGCCTCAATTCAGGTTACTGGGACCACCGCTGTCGATAATGGTACTGGTTTAGCAATAGCCACAGTAGCTCGAAATAACCATATATCCTTGGGAAATAAACCATTAATTACCTGCTTGCCTGCAGAATCACTTGATGTCGTTCTGGCAACGCTGCAGTTTTCAAAGCTGGCACAGCTTATTGTATTGTCTGGATTGACATCAGTGACTTGTATTTGTCAAACGCTACCTTATGAGCCTCTTTAACTGAGGCTAGTGATGATAAGCCCTGTGCCAGGGTGTTCTTTTGTCCAGGTACCAGTGCAACTTTTTGTCCAGCCACAGTTAATGATAGCGTCGGTGCCATGGTCGAGCCAGCAAGATTAATTGGCACAATTTTTCCGTTATTTAATACTATTTCTGATTTACTGATGTTTTCGATACTGCTATCAGCCAGTGTTTTGCATTTTATTGTTTGATCAGGAATCTGTTCAATTGTCACCTCACTACTGTAATCCGGTGCTAAACAATGCTGGATTATAAAGTGCCCGCTTTCAACCAGCTCTAACCAAGTTGCAAAACCATGCTGTTTGTCATCCGAATAATCGTTGCTTATCCAGTACTCTATCTTTGACAAAGGCGCTTCGGCAGGCTTCGCAACAATCCTGGATTCTGCCATAGTTTGATGCTTGCCAGTATCACTCGAGGCAACATCAATCTTTGGTTGCTGCTGCCTTTCAACATTGTCAGTAGCAGACCCATCGACTATATCAAGCATCTCAGCCAGAATCTCAGCTTTCAAATTTTCAGTTGATATTCGTGATTGATGCAATTGGTAGTAAAGTGTTAAGGCTATACCGGTTAGTAATACCACGCAGACCGTCAGTAGTTGAACAACTCTATGTGTTTTCATTTTTAAATGAGATCAGTTGTCAAGGACAGGCCTGGATATAAACGCACCCTAAGTTTAATCACCCATGCGTGCACATAGGGCATAGGGAGTTAGATAATAATCACTGCCGCCACCACTTGAATACGCACTGCAGAACCAGCCATCATTACCAGTGTATGGGCGGTCAGTTGAAACAAGAGCATGCCCACTGCTGCTGGTTTTACATCCACCTCCCATGACCACTTTACCTACGGGGCAGGAGGCCCCCGCCGACGCATAGTAGCAGTTGGTTGTTCCAAGAATAGTGCAATTCCCAACATTATTATCGAGTAGCACAGCAGCACCTTCGACCTTCTCGTAGCCCATGTAAACAGTGCCTGTAACGTCAACATTTTCTGTAACATACACGCTCTGATCAACACGAAGATGACCACCAATAATTCTTGTGGACGCTGACAAATCGAAGTAAGCCTCAAAGTCGTTCCATTTGATTGACTCTCCGGTTCGGCTGTTGCCATTATAGAAATAGATAGTTTGATCCCCGTCATCACCCGTGGAGTTATTACCATTCATATATATATTCTTATTGGCATAGATATCGCTACCCACCTCCAAATCATTGCTTAGATATAAGTCACCTGAGCTGGTGATATCACCAGATGTCGGAACAGCTGTATTGGTATTACGCATAACATTGGATGAAATAGCAGTTCCTCCTGTTGGGCTCACCTTTATAACTGAACTTGAACCGGAAATTGATAAACTACCAGTCATAGAATCACCTGAGGCATTAACATAATTGCTGTTCGATTCAGTTTCTGTGTAATATCGACTATCAAGGTTAGTACTAGTCATGCCCGTTAAGTGGCCATACATGTCCAGTGTTATATCTTGGATTACCCAGTCGTTAGAGTTGTTGACAGACAACTGGTTTGAGGTGTTGCTGTGGTTTACGACTACATCACCACTGGTGGCACCACCACTAAGGCCACTACCCGCAGTTACGCTGGTAATGTCACCGCCAGAATTGGCGTCGACACCACAAGTCACGTTGCCAATAGAGTTGATGCCGGTGACTATCTGACCAATTGGGCAGGATTGACCGCTGACGGCAAAATTATGCCCGCTATAGGTTGTATTATCATCAGGTTCACAGCTTACTGTTCCGTCAGCTGCAATAGCGCTGATCGACTGCCCTGCTTCGCAGAAATCGCTAACTCTATCCTGCAGTTCGGCTTCGGTCTTACCGCCAAGTGTATTGGAATCTTCAGCCTGGAAGGCATTAGTAGTGCTACTGAATAATTTACGTGGCACAGCTTCACCATCCACACCAATTTCAACACCAAGCCATATTGGATTATTCATCGAAGCAACAGGCAGTGGATTAGCAGGTGTGCCAAGCTGAACAGAGAATATACCGTTTATTACAGGTACCGCCAATACGTCGCTCCACAGTAAGCTGCCACCAGTTACTGCATCATAAATTCTGAAAGTTATCGCAGGTGTTTCATTAACGGGTAGACCTGCACTATCTGTAAGGTAAGCTTGATAGTTAATACTTTGAGGAGGTGTGGCAAACACGTTACTGCATAAGAACACTAATACCAGAAGAGGCAATAGCCACGTTAACCTTGATTTATTATTTATCATAAAATCACCTCAGTAGTATTATTGGTTTTTAATAAGTAGTCAGAAATCCATGAAGTATTCAAGCATTAAGTTAGAAGTTCTATTATTTGGTTGATTCAAATAATGAAACATGGTGATGAAAAACAGGTAAATTAACTTCGTTATACAAAACGTGTTCAAATTGGAGATGCAATGAAACTTATCACGTAAAACTATATCACAACCATACACCACGATGTAGTACAGTTGCAAGTGTCATTTAAATCTGGTAAAGGCAAAGATGGCCGATCATCCAGGAAAATGAAAGTGGAGTAGCTATGTCGCAACTTCTACCGGGAAGGGTATCCCTGAGCTCTTTTCTGTAGATTGGATCCTCTTGCAATTCTGCTAGAAAAAAGAGCAAGCGTGAAAAAGGTATGTTGATTTTTCGAAACAAACCGCTAAGGAATGATGCAATTATAAAGGCTCACCTTGAGCATGGATATACCTTGAAAGAAATAGCGGATAAAATAGGGATTCATTATACGACGGTGAGTAAAGTAGTATCAAAGCACGATTCAATGTGATAATTCAAGATCTGACCCCATTCGTGTGTTCGTGTGTGACCCTATTCGCTCTGTGTAAGCTCGTTTCTGTGTACTTCGTTCTAAGAGTTCCTGAATATTTAATGTTCTAAGAGGTGGTTGAATTATGCTATATGGCGCAATGAATTTTCCGGTATCACCGTTAGCTGCGGAAATTGAGACCTTTGCTCAGATGGGATTTGATTATCTTGAACTGGCTATGGACCCACCGATGGCGCACTATTCCACTCTTTTAGGAAGCATGGGTGTGATCAAGCAGAGTTTAAAAGATAACGGGCTGAGCTTATTGCTCTGTCACCTGCCTACCTTCGTCCTGACTGCGGATCTTACAGACAAAATTAGACAATCATCGGTTGATGAAATGCTCAGTTCCCTTGAGGTCGCAGCAGAGCTCGGGGCTCAAAAGGTGGTTCTGCATCCCAGTATGGTCTTCGGAATGGGACCTTTTGTGATGGACACAGTTAAGGGCTATTTCTTCGAGTTTTTAGCAGAAATGGTTGCCGCTGCCAGTCGTTTAAAGCTGACTATCTGTTTAGAAAATATGATGCCCAGGAATATGCTGGGAGTTGAGCCCGCTGATTTTGAGGAGATATTTGAACTGTATCCTCCCTTGCAAATGACACTGGACACAGGACATGCTAATATCGGTTCTCCTGGAGGAAGTAGATTGTTGGAATTGGTTGAACGATTTGGCAACAGATTAGGCCATATCCATATCAGTGATAACCTCGGTAAGCGGGATGATCATCTGGCCGTGGGGCAGGGGACGGTGGATTTTGCAACTCTCACTAGGAGGTTGGTGGAGTTAGGCTATGATGACACAATAACTCTTGAGATATTTGATCCGGATCGCCGCATGCTTACCAGGAGTCGAGGGGAAATAAAAAGGTTGTTTGATACGTTGAAGAAGTAATATAGGCTGCAAGTCTTTGGTTTCCGTACAGCGTTTGTATTTCATCCGTGAAGTAAAACCCGTAGTTGGCTATGCCAGGAGAGCCTGATCGGACGAAAATGGGGTGCTGGTGAACGGTTACCAAATTACTAATGCCATAAAATACATGTAAGTTGTACATTCCTGCAGGAACTTGCACTGATTTTCCCACAATTTCCACGTCGTATCAAGTGTCCTGTGTCGACAACACTATAGATGATCCCTTCTGGCTGCTCAGAAGCCCATTTTCAGGATAAAAATAGCCTCCTGTATACCGATTTTCCGGTCATTATCTACATCAGCACAGATCTGAATAGTTGCATCTGGAACGACACCCGTCAACATCTGCAAAATAATTATCGCATCCCTGGTATCAATATCACCGTTTCCGTCGATATCGCCGGCGACACATGGTAGATCTGTTGTCTGACTGCCACTGACATTCATTTGTAATGAATATAAGGAACTTCGGGTTGTAATAAACAGTGTCTGGCCGTCGATACCACCGAAAGTTGCATTGGTTGGAGGTTCAGGAACGTCAATTATTTCGAATAACCTCCCTGTGGCATTGTACACCAGGATGCCATCTTCGCAGAGATACACATTACCCTCGCTATCGATTGTCATTCCATCGGCCCCAACAGAGGCAAAAAGCTGTTTTTCTGAAAGAGTACCATTGCTATTGATGGTATATTGGTATGTTTCTCCGGCACCATGGTCGGTTACATAGAGGGTACTTCCATCAGCCGTACCGATAATGCCGTTCGGCCTGGTCATATCGGCAATCACCCGGATTGTACTACTTCGATCCGGTGAAATATAATAGACATGTTCACCGCTCTGGGGGATTGCGGGTGCAAAGTAGACCGGGTCCGTAAAATATACACCACCGTCAGGAGTTACCCATAAATCGTTTGGTTCATTGAACGACTGATTGTTATATTCATCGGCCAGAACAGTCAAATTGGCAGATGAGTCCAAAGAAACAATTTGCTGATTGCCCCCTTCACAGGCCAATAAATTATCGGACGAATCAAAAAATAGACCGTTGCTTCCCCCTGAGTTTTCCCGGAATATTGACAACTCAAGATTGACCGACCATTTGTAGATAAGGTTTTGACTGATATCTGAAAAAAAAAGATTGCCATGTGAATCTGAAGCTGGCCCTTCTGCAAAAGAAAATGTGTTCGAAATAAGTGTTAATTCGGCACCATCAGCAACCACGCTCTCTAAAGAACCAAAGAGAAAATCTGTGTTTTCGATCTCCACCATTTCATCCAGTTTCGATGCGTACAACCAGGCACCGGCACAATCGTAAGCACTTGAATCCGCCTGATAGTCCGGAAACTCTTCATAATAGTCGGTACGTAAACCCATCACGGCAGCTTCCTGGGCATCCGTCAGGGAATTTCCGACGGTTGCAAAGTTGGTCGCATAGTGATACATCATCTCGCCTTCGTATTCACCATACTGCCGAATCATTGCCAGGACTTCGTCCTCATCCACAGATGTACCGTCCATAAAAAGTCGTAATTTTTCGGATATGCTCTGTCGTATTGTAACAATGGAGTTCAGGTCGGTTCTCTGAATATCCACCAGGTTTGTTACCAGATCCGCCTGGGTGTCGTTTAGAGCATCCAGAAACGCTTGCCCCATATCCGCAGTAAGGTTGGTATCAATGGTAATGGCTTCCGAGGCTAATATTGGTGGAATATCTTTCATGTAAAATGAACCGAAATAGGTACCATGGCGTTCCGGGCAAAAATAGGTATCTCCTTCTACAGATCCCATGTACCAGCTGAACAATTGCGTCGCAAATGTGCTGATCAGGACACGCCCATCGCTTACTGTAAGGCCAGACAAATCAACGGGGCTTGAAGACGGCCAGTCTGCAGGATCTATCGTTCCGCCTTCTCCGGCGTTTTCGAACAAAGTATTAAATGAAACGAGCAATTCTGAAAATTCTGTTTGCTGCGCCTCGTTTAAACTTGCAACAATGCTACCGATCACCTTTGCACGGTTGTAACTGATTGCAGCGTCAATCTCATATAGATCCCCGGTAAATTCAATCACTGCACTTTTGTCAAGGCCGGTGGTACCAGCAGGCAGGTCATTTTCTAAAAGGCGCAGAAACGCTTTGATCAGGGTGAAACGTTTATAGCCGTACGCATCAACCTGGTCTGCTTGAGTATTTGCCATGCTCACCAGCGCCTGAACCTGAGTTTCTGTCAGGAGTGAGAGAACGCTATCTGAAATTCTGCCTGCAAATTCTGTATTGTGGCCAAAGCCATTCGCTGTGACGTCACGCAGATATTGAAATCCAAAAAAGTCCGACACTTTTCCTGGTGGGAAAAACGTGTTGGAACATAGATCGCCGGTCTGAAAGGCCAAGCTGCTAAAGGCGATGGTCTTCATCTGGGCTTCATCGGAGATCGCCTGTTCGATGGAGATATTATTGTCGCCATTTCCCGGGTCAGTTCCGGCAAAGGCCTCATTGCAGGCATCGCGGCAATATCTCCGGTCACCACAGGCCAAGTCATCTGACTCATCACAATACGTTTTGCAATCCCCCTCGTTTCCAGTACTCACCGCTTCAGAATAATCATAGTCCGGTCCCAAGACCGACGGAGCTTCAACGGTGATTAAATCGGTATTACCTGAGAACCCTTCCGCTGTTTCCGACTTAGCGATACAGGCATCTCGACAGGACCGGCGTTCTCCCGCATCGTCCAGACAGTCGCAGCAATCCTTACATTCCCCTTCGAAGCCCGTATTGCCCAGGCAAATATCAGGGGTGGTTACCGCCAAAACAATTGAGGGCTCAAAGGAGAGTCCAAGTATCAACAGTAGGTAACAAGCAATATGGTCTTTTGTTATTAACCTGAATACATTGTCTATTGCTGATTTCATATGTTCTCCTTTGAAGGTTCATTTAAAACTCTATTATTTGTTACCTGTAAATATACACCACAGAGATGAACCAGAGATGAAACGAAATTTAATTTTTCAATTAATATTGCTTTTTTAATCCAAGAAAACAAAAAATGACTTCGTTTCATTTTCCGTTCATCTTGGCATGGTATAGTATTTGTTGAGATGTCATAGAATGGAGAACCGACTATGCGAATTCTAGTTGTTGATGATGATCAAAGACTATGCGATACCCTTAAACGAGGACTTGAAGAAAACAGTTTTGCAGTCGATTGCGTCCACGATGGTGAGGAGGGCGAGGCATACGGTGCAAATGATCTATACGATCTCATTATCCTGGATATCATGATGCCCAAAAAAAACGGGGTTGAGGTGTGCCAGAATCTTAGGGCCAAGAACATAAACACCCCGATTCTCATGCTCACTGCCAAAGATACGGTTGAGGACCGGGTCAAGGGGTTGAATACTGGTGCGGATGATTATCTGGTAAAACCTTTTTCCTTTAGTGAACTTCTTGCTCGGGTGAGGGCGCTCCTGCGGCGGCAGGACCAATCCAGATCTCCTGAGCTAAGGGCAGATGAGTTAACATTGAATACCGTTACCCGCGAAGTCTCCTGGCAACAGAAACAGGTTAATCTGACATCCAAGGAGTACGCAATTCTAGAATATCTAATGCGTCATCCCAATGCGGTAATCTCAAGAATTATGATCGAAGAACATGCCTGGGACTATAATTTTGACAGCCTGTCCAATCTCGTGGATGTATATATCGGGCGTTTACGGCAGAAGATTGATCCTGAACAGGGAAAAGACATTATTGAAACGGTGCGGGGAGCGGGATACAGGTTGAGGGTGAAATCAAAACCGGCATGAACTTTATCCACACCATAAAATTTCGTTTTACTCTTTGGTATCTTGTTGTCTTGGCTATCTTACTAATGTTCCTGACAGGAGGGATTTATGGTTCACTTTCCCATACCCTGTACCGGAGTTTTGATCAATCTCTTCGCAAGAGAGCAGAGCAGCTTGCCGGATTCAGAGATATTATTTCCATTGTCGCCGGTGGTACCTTTGAAGAAGAATTAGGCGAGGTGGTCTCGTTTTATTATTATGAAAAGGATCATCTGCAACAGATTACGCAGCATAAAATCAATATTGACCTTCCCACTCTCCTGATTGATAAAGCTTTCACAGGGCTGAGTTCATATACAACAATTCGAACAGATAAGAAGAACGGTTTGCGGATTTTCATTACCCCCTATACCCCCATCAACCCGCGCATAGAGTCAAAATCGCACCCACGTTATAGCGGGTCGAATGAAATCGATCCACGTGGACGCCCTATGAGCAGGGATATGCAAAATAACTTGGATCCACGGGAATCTTCGCCTAAGTGGGACAGACCTCCAAGGAGGCGTAATCCTCCCCCACCTAGGCGGGACGAGGCGGATTTGTCGCCAACATGGCAACCGGGAAATACTCGACGAATCCCTCCCCTGGATATTCATAAAGCTGATATTGATAAAGCGGTTCTGACTATCTCTCGACCGATTAATGATATTGAGATAGCCCTTGACCGACTCTTTTATATCCTTTGTTTGGCTGTACCCCTGACCATTGTTCTGGCAGGTGGTGGCGGTGTCTTTCTTGCCAGTCGGGTCTTCCGGCCCATTGAAAAGATAACGGAAACAGCCAAAAAAATAGAAGAAAGCGACCTGAGCCGTAGAATCGATGTGAAATCAAGGGATGAACTCGGTAGACTCGCCTCCACTCTTAACCAGATGATTGCAAGGTTGGAAAGTGCTTTTAATCGCCAAAAAGAGTTTACCAGCGATGCGTCCCATGAACTGCGCGCTCCTCTGACCGTTATCCAGGCGGAATCAACCCTGGCCCTGCAAAAGCCAAGAGAAGCAGCAGAATATCGGAAGTCATTGGAGATGATCGCCCAGGAATCAGAGCATCTGGCCGGGATTATAAATCAATTGCTTACTCTTGCACGTGCAGATGCAGGGAAAGAGCACCAGGAGTTTCAAAAAATCAACTTGGCTGATTTTGTAAAAGATCTGTGCATCGATGTGGGGGTGGTCTGTCAGGAAAAGAAACTTACGCTCCAACAGGGCCACTTTGACGAAGCGTCAGTGATGGGTGATAGCAGAAGTCTTCGAAACCTGTTCCACAATATTCTGGAAAATGCCATGAGATACACCCCGGAAGGAGGAACCATAACCGTCAGGGTACACCAAAAAGACACTAGAGTTATGGTTTCAATCAAGGACACGGGGATTGGCATTTCTGCTGCTGAGCGGTCGTTGATCTTTGAACGATTCTACCGGGTTGATAAAGCCCGGTCACGAAGCGCTGGGGGGAGCGGTCTTGGCCTTGCTATCTGCCGTCATATCATCGAGGTGCATGGCGGTAGCATAAAGGTGGAAAGTCAGCCAAATAAAGGCAGTACATTCCATGTCATACTTCCTACGAATATTCCTGGCAGAAAAAATGTAAATTGAAACTCTTGGTTTGTTGTCACAATCTACCTACGTCCACCTCTTGCACGGACAGCTCCCCTTGCACGAACATTTGCTCTCGCCGCTGGTCGATTATAATGTCGATTCGCTCCGGATCGATAGTAGTTATCATACTCCCAGGCATTACGATGGTAGTGACTAGTACCACCGCTATATCCCGTTGAACTACATCCTGTTACTGCGATCATGAGAAGTGTGGCAAACATCATATATAAAATCGGTGTCATTATTTTCATATCAGCCTCAAGTTGTTTACTGGATTAGCGATTGCAATGACTCAATCATCTGGAGGAGATTTTCACCGTGACTGATCGTTGTATCATGAGGGCCAATGTATAATGCGATGGCAACGTTTTCAGGTGAGAGCTGGAAAAAGCCTGCACGAAAATCCATAGCCTCTCCATCTTTTTTTCCGGTGCCGCTGACGTAATTAACCTCCATGGAGTTCAAAGTATCATGTTTGCGTTCAGTGATAACCACATCGGCAAGCAGGTCGAGTCCGAGGGATGTCATATATTCCTCCGCTCCTTCGATTTTCTCCATATCTTTGGGAACCCAGATGCCAAACCACAAAGGTACTCCGCTATTGGGCATAGCACTGACAAGACGAGCCGGTTCTTTCCTGTATTCAGAATTTAGAGTGAGGTCTTCATCAGAGCCAACATTTACCCGCCAGTCATCTGGAACGTTCATGGAAAAATATTGTTCCCCTGCTGATGAGTAGGTAATGGATACCTGAGCCTTAGCTCCCCCCGCGACAATTAACAGAATCAAGACAACGAGGCTGGTTGTTTTTTTTAACATATGTTCTCCTTTATCTACTTATATCCGCACACTTCCAAACAGAAAAATTGATTGATGCCGTTAATTATAAGCACGGAATAACATTTAGTGCCTTATTCCTGAATTTCTGTCATAAATAACAAGAAATCTGGAGACTAGTTTAACATTAATAACCTGGAGTAATTTCTAAGGCACTTATCCAGCGATTCTAAAAAAGTTTCCGACTAGTCGGGTTAGTGCCTTATTCCTGAATTTCTGTCATAAATAACAAGAAACTCAGGAACTCTTTATGAGCTACGACCCAAAAGTAAAACTATAAATCCTACTGTATATGCCACTACACCAAGTACATCAACCATGGACAAACTCTCTTGCCATCGAATAACAACTCCCTTGCTGGGCATCCAGCAGGGGAGTGAGGTAACTAGTTTGTTGGGAAAGAAAAGGTGTAGCTTAGGTAAATAGCGCGACCTGGTTTTGGGTACCCTTTTTTCTCATAGTAGTCTTCATCAAAGAGATTGTCTAAGGTGAGTGCCACTCTATGCTGCTCAAGAAAATTGTAACCAACGACAAGGTCAGCTACAGTAAAACTTGGGTATTCAATTTCTGGGTAACCGGCTGCAGTCCAGTCAGTGTCACGCATTTCACCAACAGTACGGAAGTGGAATCTACCATCAAACATACCGTCATCGTATTGTACACCATAGTTGTAGGTGTAGTCTGCAACGTTATGAATATCTTTTGTTAAGCCACCGGCAAGCTCTTCTTCCGCATTGATAATGTTGGTTGAGTTGAAATAGAATTTCAGGCTGCGCTTCCATTCCAGTACTTGTCCAAGATCAAAACTGGCCTCGACTTCAATACCTTGTGTTTCTGCTCCAAGACTATTTTCATAGGTAGTGACCAGTCCTTCAGTCATCCGTGTAATTCTGTCATTGATATCGGTATAAAAGTAGGTAATATCAAAAGATAATCCCATCTCAGGCTTTTCAAATCCGGTTCCGATATCCCAGGTGGTGGAATTCTCGGGGTCGAGGTCGGCGTTGCCTTTGGTGACCATTGTAACGCCATCGACATAGTTTTCGGAGTAACCGGCTAGCTGGGATGCATTTGGTGGAACAAACGCCTGTCCTAAAGTGGTGTGTAGGCGGGCACCGCAGTCAAAGTTGTAGTTTAACCCAGCTCTTGGGCTGAAGTAGGTGAAATCCTCCTCATTGGGGGTGAAGTCGGTTTTATACGGGGTGTCGAGGGTTTCTACCTCAAAATAATCATATCGACCACCGGCGGTCGCGGTTAAGCGACTATCTAAAAATTTCCAAACAGTCTCAAGATAACCTGCAATGTTGGTTCTACCTTCATCGGGTGAGTAGGGGGCTTTACTGCTTCCATCTGTGTTATAGCTACGCGATTCTTTTTCGATATACTGATAATCGATACCGGTGATGAATTTATGTTCACCCCAGGTGTAGGTATCCTTTAACTGGGCACCATACCAGTTGATTTCAGAGTCATAACTATGATAGGTAGGCACAGCGCTACCCCAGTAAGAATTACTGTAGCTCTCTGCTTCTTCCCGGGTAATATAGCCGGTAATGCCGAACTCATTATTAACTCCTAACTCGCCAGTGGTTTGAAAGTCGACGCCGTAGTTGTCGATATCTTTCTGTCCACTTTCCGTCTCTCCATAGGCAATGTCGCCGGGGGTTTCAATATCCCGGCCCTGGTAGAGGTTACCGTTAATATCCATGCGCCAGGTTTCACCCATGTCAGCACCAAAGCGCAGATCTGCATTCTGGGTCAGGTAACTGGTGTTTTCCCGGTCGTCTCCATCATCACCCATTTTGAAATCGTCTTGCTGGTCGCGTCTACCGGCAGAGATATCAAAGTCAAACCCATCACTAATCGCACCACCTGCGGAAAAATTTTGGAAGTTAGTATTAAAACTACCATAACCGACTTCAACATCGGCGGTGAACTCATTACTATTTTTCTTGGTGATAACGTTAACAACACCACCCATAGCTTCTGCACCATAGAGTGAAGATGCAGGGCCCTTGAGTACCTCAATGCGCTCGACGTTATCTGTTAAAAGAGTTGCGAGATTGGTTGCGCCGGAAGGACGACCGTTGACCAGAATGAGACTGTGTTTGGTAATTCCTGAAAATTCGGGACGAAAACCACGAATTCCTATGCCAGCAATGACACCAGGATATTCGATGACACTGATTGAGCTTGATTTTTTAAGCTGTTCAGTGAGGGTGTTGCCAGATGTGAGTTTTATTTCCTGACTGTCGATTACTTCGATCTTTGCAGGAATCTGCTTGATGTTTTCTTCACTTCTGGTGGCGGTGACCACCATTTCATCTTTGTTAATCTCGTTTTGGGTATCGGTTTCAGTTGCCCATGCGGGACTTGCAAAAGAAGCCAGTGCAATTCCTGTTATCAGTACCTTTCTCATTTCTCCCTCTCCTTGGCTAATGTCTTTTGTTGCACGGATGTTGTCTAACCAACATCAAGCGTCCAATTGATCTGCCGGAGATGAGTCGCCTTAAAACGAAAAAATCCCCGGACCTTTAGAAGGGTCCGGGGAATCCCAATTTTTCCACGAATAAACCCATAAGCACTCCTTCTCCACGGGAGCATACTTAAACAGTTATCAGACAGGTTTTCTGACTTCCAGTTCAACCTACTTACTGCGCCTTCCCAATAATCTTAAGTAATTCGATTATCAGTGACATCATGCAGCGTTCGTCCCTGGTTACAGCGGCGGGCCCGTCCCGGAATTGCACCGGGTTCCCTATTAAGCTCTAACGAGCATCTGAAACTTTCCAACTATTTACAATTTTAATTTATTTATGTCAATTGCTGATGAGCAATCAATTAAAAAACACACACATGTATGGGGTCAGGTCTTGAATTATCACTCGGGACATAAGATGGCACACAGCACCTGGGGATTGTTGTCGTAGTGGTCCTGCCATAGTCTGCTCGTCATACTATTTATTTAATATTTTTCAAGATCTGATCCTAGATGTGCTTCACCACAAAAGCAATGGGTCAAACAAAGATAACACATTGCTTTATTTGTCATTATGCGCCTCAAAGGTCCCCGGCACAATAGAGTTTTCGGATGGGAACTCGCCACCACTAATTGCGCGATTTCTGTAAAGCCTGCTCGGCTGCAATAGTAATAGGTTCCGCACTTGGTTCAGAGGAAATATCCGGATTGCATGCAGATGTAAAGGTTGTCAGTTCCGGAATTGTTTTGCCTCCCAAGATAAATGCTGAGACAGCATCGATTTCCCTTGCCGGTGCGATCGCATGACTGACAATCTGGCCCCCAAGCAGTTTTTGTGTTTCTTTATCGAAAACAAGTTTAAGTTTCCAGGGTTGCATCCCCGGAATCATGCCGTGTTTACTTCTCGAATCCACCACACCACACACTGGTGTAAAACCCTCCCTGGCTGCACTTTCTTCGGTCAATCCGGTTGCAGTGATAGTCATATCAAACATCTTACAGCCTCCGGCATCAAGTACCCCCGGAAACTCTATATCATACCCGGCCAGCCGTTTAGCTGCTAACCGGCCCTGAACAACTGCTGGTCCACGCAACTGTCCCTGAGTTGGTTTTTTGGTAATGAAATTTATTTTTTCTACGCAGTCTCCGCCTGCGAGAATATGCGGATCTGATGTCTCCTGAACCCCGTTTACTTTAATCCCAAACTGGCCCATCTCCAGCCCGATATCCTGGGCAAGCTCAATGTTAGGTCGAACGCCTACATTCATAAAGACAATATCAGCATCGAGAGTTTTCCCTGATGCAAGCTTCACCCCTATAACTTTTCCGTTTTCTCCGATCAGCTCTTCAACTTTTTCTCCAGTCTGTATATTCAGACCTTTTTCTTCAAGATACTGCCGGACAGAATCCGCCATATCCTTGTCCAGCATAAGTGGCAGTGGGCGGTCCATCAATTCAATTACCGAAATCTTGAAACTATGAGAACTACTTTCCGCCAAAAGGGAGGCAATTTCCATACTAATAAAACCGGCCCCAATAAATATGATATTTTTTACATCTCCGGCTCCAAGAGAAGCCTTTATCTTCTCTGCATCCGGAAGTCCTCTCAAGGTCATGACGCCGTCTAAATCATTTCCCTTAATGGGTGGTATAAACGAGCGAGATCCTGTAGCCAGGTAGAGTTTGTCGTATTTAAATTCTTCGCCCTTTGCTGAAAACACCGTTGTGTTTGCGGCATCAACCTTAGTCACTTCATCATGGACCACATGTACCCCCATCCCCTGAAGCATCTTGTCTGGGACAACAATTGACTCACTGGTAGCCAGACCGGCTACTACGTGTGGAAGAGCTCACCTGACAATAAAGAATTCTTCTTTGCGGATAACGGTAACATCCACCTCCGGCATCAGCTTCTTGGCCATCATTGCCGCTGGTCCACCTGATCCACTGCATCCGACAATAACGAGTTTTTCCCCTTTTTTCATAACACCGCTCCTTTTTATTGCTATGGTTGTTTTCCCGTTTACCGGGGTGAGTTACTTCACCTCCTGCGCCACCTTCTCCATCCCTGCAATTTTTTTGGTCATAAACCAGATTATGCAGGATGATCGGAACTTACAGTACAATTCTGGATCACTGCAGGCCAGGCACTCTTCACATAAATAAACATTATGTTTTAAACACAGGTAGTTGGTCTCACGATCGTGGTGATTGACACATGTTGGCATGTTTACTTATCCTTAATTATTTTGTAGAAGCTCTGTTCTGGATGCTGCTTGCTTTTGTTACACAACTCTTCGCAAGAATGGCATCCAGCGTTTCAACGGACTGTAGTCCAACCAGACGCTTCAGTTCTTTGCCTTTTCGGTAAACGATGAGTGTCGGTACCGTCTGGATCTGACACCTCCCTGCAATCCCTGGATGTTGTTCCACATCAACTGTGGCAAAGACTATGATGCTGCCATGTCTCTGCATGAGGTTAATAAGTATTTTTTGCTGAACCCGACAGGGAGATGACCAGGGAGTACCAAATTCAATGAGACTCAACTCTTTTTTGGCAACAGTCTCAAATTTTTCAAAATCTGACAGAGTTAGTAATTCGACCATGAACTCCCACCCACAAAACGTTATGCTGATTTCCCCAGCGTGATCCGACTTTCTCAATATCGATTCAATTTTCATGCCAAATAAAGCAATCTCCTTAACTCACTGTTTTCTATGAGATTACTGGCATTCCCCTCTCCGCCCTGCGACCTAATCGTTCAACTGGAGCGGTGGTAACGTTACCCATCAGGTGAAAATTGCAAGCCATACCGCTTAAAGATACTCCAAAACAGGAAACCCACCCTCTGTAAGGCACTGCCCTGTCATGGTATTTTCGTATTGACATATGTTCACAGATGCGTTCTCCTTAGAACAGAACGGTGGTAACGTTACCACCGAGATACTCGGGGGGCAGCGAAACTATGCAATTGAAGACACATGAAATCTGGAACCGACGCATCCTCACACGGGTTATTGACTCCATGGCGGATGGGGTTTTTACCATGGACAGCGAAGGCAACATCTCCTCCTGGAATCCGTCCATGGAGCGAATAAGCGGCTATACCGCCAAAGAGGCCCTGGGCAAGCGGTGCGATATACTGCACTGCAGCCGTTGCTTCGGTAAAAACTGCCCGGCAGACATAAAAAAATGCTCGGTTTTTGAGAAAGAACATGTTGAGGCCAAAGAGTGTCAGTTACGACATAAAGATGGTCATGACGTGGCTGTTATAAAAAATGCCTCTGTTGTGAAAGACGAAGAGGGGAAAATCCTTGGGGTTGTCGAGACAGTGACCGACCTGACCGATCTCAAACGGGCACGTCAAAGAGCGGAGCAGGCAACTCTGCGCCTGGGTGAGATCCACCGCCTCGATAACATTATCGGCAAGAGCCAACCAATGCAGGAGGTTTTTACAGCCATCAAGGCAGCGGCGGATAGTGAAGCAACTATTATTATCCAGGGTGAAAGCGGTACAGGCAAGGAACTGGTTGCCGGTGCCATTCATTTTAACAGCCTGCGCAGGGAGAAACCATTGGTGACCGTTAATTGCAGCGCCCTCTCGGAATCTTTGCTTGAGAGTGAACTTTTCGGTCATGCAAAAGGCGCCTACACCGGAGCTCTTCGCGATAGAATCGGCAGGTTTGAAGAGACTGCTGGCGGAACTCTCTTCCTTGATGAAATTGGAGAACTGAGTCCCCTTATCCAGGTCAAACTGTTACGTGTGCTCCAAGAACGTGAAATTGAACGGGTTGGTGAATCAAAGAAACGAAAGATTGATATTCGCCTGATTACAGCCACACACCGCAATATTTTCGAACTGGTCGATGACGGCAGGTTTCGGCAAGATCTCTACTACCGGCTCAAGGTCTTTCCCATAACCATTCCACCCCTCCGACAACGCAAAGAAGATATTCCCCTGCTGATAAGCCATTTTATTCGTATTATGAATAAGAAAACGGGAAAACAGGTGTTGGATACATCAAGAAACGTCATGCGAACGTTGATGGATCACCACTGGCCAGGAAATGTCCGCGAGTTGGAAAATGCCATTGAGCATGCATTTGTACTCTGTAAAAGCGATAGGCT
>JAAELB010000200.1 GCA_024227155.1 Desulfobulbaceae bacterium | reverse complement strand
TCCATACCTACACTGTACCCATGATGAAACCGTTGAGCATTGCCATTAAAATCTGGAAGAAATACGGGCACTCATTTCTTGATTAAATGTAACATTTCATCTTTCTAACCCCGTCTATCGGGGTTAGCTGTTTTCTGGCCTTTTATGGCAGCCAAAGCAACTTTAGATTTGTATATTTGAAGTTCTTCGTATGGTTTATTCATTTTCAAAAATTCCCCTTTTGAATAATGTGTTTTCGATCTTGACACATTGTCTCATTCATGAGTCTGTTGATTTAATAGAGATCAACAGAAATGGCGGGGAGTGAGCTTGTATACGTTTATCCTTCTCATCTATCCTTATTACTCAATTCTTTATAACTTTTGTATAGATTCCAGGATTCTTCCATGTAGGGAAGTATACGTTTCTTTGCAAGGGTTATCATTGACTCGAATTGAACGGGAATAACAAAGCTTGCGTCTGTGGCGACATAGCTCTCCGGGCTTGCAATATGGATTTTTATGGCCTCAATAAGAAGAGGCGCTGTGAAACCGTATTGCTGAAGATCTTGACGGACAAAAGATGTGGTATAGCGGATTGTTTTGTGAGAAATTCTGTGAGTGATGATCCAGCCCGCAATCTCTCCACGATAACGAAGGCCCAGGCTGTTGAGAAATTCAATTTCTTTTTCGTTGCGAAAGGGTGAGAGAATAGAAGGGTACCAGGGCGTCTGCTGTTGTTTGTCCAGAATAAAGTTCCTCTCCTGTGGTTTCAGATCCTTCCAGAGAAAAGTCTCGCATGACGGCGGCAGCAATGATTTTTTAAGAAAGGGTGCATTGAGAATTTTCCCCCGCCTTTTACTGCTACATACCAGTGAACTGAACTCAGGTGGGGAATAACCGCCTGTCTTGAGGAGCTTCTCCAGTATTTTTCCCCCCATATTGTCCAGGTATAATACGAGAACCGTTGTGCATCCCTGTTTTTTGGCCTCGTTTTCAGCCTTCTTGAGAATCTTGCTTGCCAACCCCTTTTCTCTGTGCTTTTGGGTCACAAAAAGAGATTTTAGCTCGGTAGTTTCCTTTGAGAGTATTTCGCAAAGAGCGAGTCCTGCCGGGCTACCATTAATTCGGGCACCGATTGAAAAATAGTTGTTGGAACGGGTGCTTTCGTTTTTTAGGAAGTG
>JAAELB010000199.1 GCA_024227155.1 Desulfobulbaceae bacterium | reverse complement strand
CTGGCAGATTTTAGGTGTCCCATATTGGGGTGTGAACCAAAGTATAGGGGGGGAAGGATCCCACAAACTGTCCAAACAGACAGACTTTGCCAGCCCTGTAGCCACGTATTGGGGAATCGAAAGGGATTCCCAGGGGAATTTCACCGGAATTGGTGTTAGCCCCGGGCTAGGCACTAAACCAGATCCAAGCTCAGTAAAGATAAGGTCATTGTTTATCGCTCAACACTGGATGGCCTGGCACATGAAGCCAGGTCTGAACCTGATCTTATCTTGCCCAATTACCCAAAAGGGCACTGGGGAATCGTGCTGTACAGAGCACTTTTCCTATTCCTCTGGCAGTTTGGCTTACCATCTAGCCAACCGACACAATCAACGAGAGTTGAGATTGTTTGTTGATGACCACTGTCTACCTGACAGGAGTTATGTGGCTTTAGCACTGCAGGGAGGGCCTAACTCTCCTGCTGAAATGGCCGGAGGAACTAAAAAGCAACTGGCTGAGTTGATCAGGCAGTGGATTACTGCTCCCTATGCAAAGTTAGTGGTTGATCCTAGGAAAGTCGCTTGCGACAACCTGGATGCCTGTGAGACCTTAGGTCCGGAGATTACTGGGATGGTCTTTAGGAGAGAATGGCGTTTTGGGGGAAATCTCAAAGGGACTCACTACCAATCTCTGATCACACTATTAGAAAAGTGGAGAAGAGAGGGTAAGACCAACTACCCAGACGGTCTTGCCTACGAACCAACGGTTTGTGCCTTAGCCGCCTTTACGAGGTTCAGATCCCTGAGGGATGGTAAATTTGAGGAAGATTTTTGCCCACTGCTTCCTAAACAAAGGGAACAGTTCAGCAGACGAACTCTCAAAACTATCAAAGTGTCCAATCCTGTAAGATGTAAACTGCAGGAAAGGAGAGTTCAGAAAGCAGGGCCACAAAGCCTCAAACTAAAGGGAAGAACTACCCCATCTGCTTCCCAAGCTTCCTCGGACACATCCTTTGTCCACCCTTTGACAAAGAGGCCTGAGCAAAAAGGGTCTGAATCCTCTAAACGTAGCGCTGAGTCTGAGGACTTTAAAGGTGCCAAAAAGTCCAAGAGGGATGGGGGGAAAATGACCCCCATTCCCACAGCTGTCTTGCCCCATCCGGACCATCAATTGGTCCATGATAGCCGGGCTAACCAAAGAGGTAACCAGAAGCTGACCACTCTGGAATCTCAACAGAAGGAGTTGGAGTGGTTCCTTGGAGAAGCTAATTTGGTACACCTTTCCTTGTGGAAAGGGTGGGGGATCTTTCTGATGCCCCAGTCACTCTGAATAGGGTTCTTAAAGATGCTTCCCCAGGAACACTTAGGGAGATGGATAGCTGGTTGGAAGCTTGACAAAAAGTAAGCCAACACCTGTCTATTATGCAGAGTGAG
>JAAELB010000198.1 GCA_024227155.1 Desulfobulbaceae bacterium | reverse complement strand
ATTCGTTTTTTTCTTATTTTTTGCAGGAACTTATCCCGTTAAACGGGGCTTCTCTTTTGGAATTTATTGCGTCAATCACACAACATATTCCCGAACCATCCTTTCAACTTGTCAGGTACTATGGCTGGTACAGTAACCGGATGCGTGGAGATAGAAAAAAGCAAGAGGGTAGGGAAAAGGAGCGTGAGAATAATTCACTGGAAGAGAGCAAAGTGATTGATATCAGGAATTATAAGGCTAAACGGATACCACAGCTGATGTGGCGTGAGTGCATCAAAAAGGTCCGAAGTCTACGCTTATCTGGGAAGTTGATCCACTAGTCTGTCCCAAGTGCACTGGAGAGATGAAGATAATAAGCTTCATATACAAACGGACTGTAATCAAAAAGATTCTCACCCATCTGAATGTGTATGAAGAGAGGAAGAACCAGAGAGCACCTCCGCAAATCATAAAAGAAAATACAAAGGCAGTTGTCGAGATAGTCCCTTACGATGATGGCTGGCCGGAATACGATGAGCCGGTTTTGATTTTTAAGAACTTATAGACCGTGATGGTATTCGCACGCTCAAATTGAGCATGAATTTGCCGAATATGGCATTTCCATGGCAGGAAATTGCCTGGCAAGGTTGTAGAAAGCGGAAAAATAATGGAAAAGACGGAAAAAGGCAGATAGGCT
>JAAELB010000197.1 GCA_024227155.1 Desulfobulbaceae bacterium | reverse complement strand
GATGATGCGATACAGGAGAGCAAAGAGCAAATCATCGCGGAGTTGACAGCTATTCTGGCGCTAACCGAAGAACAGGTAAAAAGCCTCAAACCTATATTTGAGGATGGCCTGAAACAGCTCAGCGAAATGCTTGACACACTTGTCAAGGAAGGAAGCAAATCCCTTGAAGCGTTTAAACGTGATTATGATGAGTTGAGCAAAGAGATGCGGGAGCGTCTCAAGAAGCAGTTGGAAGACGAGCAGATGGATAAATTGGAAAAATACAACGAGGAACGTAAAGATAAAATCCAAAAAACTTTATTTACAACCTGACAAAGATTGAATTACACCATAAGGTTTTTGTACGCATAAAGAGGAGGATATATTCACAATGAAGCCAAATCTCACAACCAAGATGATTTACGGTTCCCTCGTCATTGTACCATTGGGCGTTTTGATTGTCATCATCGCACAAATGGTAAATGTTCTTGATATTATAGCCAAAACAATTGGTGTCGATTCGATGTTCGGGGCTGGACTTGCAGTGGTCCTGGCCCTGATTCTGCTCTTTGTTGTCTGTTATCTGATTGGCTCTTTAGTACATACGAGAATTGGTCTCTGGTCGTTCTCAAAATTTGAAAACAATGTATTGTCCCAATTACCTGGTTATCGGATCATTCGTAATATCATCAGTGGTTTTACCGGCGAACAGGTTGAATCCTATAAACCTGCCTTAATAAAGACAGGTTCTGCTGGTATATCGGTAATCGGCTTTGTCATGGAGGAAAATGACAATGAGACACTAACTGTCTTTATGCCCAATGTGCCGGCAATAGCTGTCGGCAACCTTCAAATAGTCGCGCGAGATCGGGTCGTCTATCTCCAGAGTACTCCAATGGAGGCGCTCAACTGCCTTGGTGAGTGGGGGGTGGGGTCGAACAAACTCATTGGAACCATAAGATAGTAAGATGACAACTGCATGAACATCTCTACATTCATTAGAGATCACAGTGCTCGAGTAACCAAACAACAATTCATAGGATGAAAAAATCATGATGAAAAAGATTGGTATAGGCCTAGGTGTATTGATAGTTGCAATAGGTGTGGCTGTATTTGTGCTTGTCGGTAATCTAGGTAAGATTGTTAAGGGTGGCATTGAAGGAGTTGGCTCAGAGCTCATGGGGGTTCCTGTGCAGGTTACCTCGGTGGATTTGAAATTAAAAGATGGTAGTGGCCAGATCTCTGGAATGTCCATTGGAAACCCTGCTGGCTACTCATCTGCAAACGTCTTTCAGATGGATGTGATTCGCCTTGGTTTGAGTTTGAAGTCTCTTGGTGGGCAGCCAATAGTTATAAATGACTTCACTATAGCGAGCCCTGTTGTCAACCTTGAGGTCAAGGAGAATGGCAGCTCTAACCTCCAGGCAATTATGGACAATATGGAAAAGAATAGTGCTAAGGCTGATGAGAAGGCCGCTGCAGAACAACCTAAAGCTGAAGGTGCACCTGAGGACGAACCTGTGAGGGTTGCATTCAAAAAGCTCTCAATCACCGGGGTGACAGTAAATGTTAAGAAAGAGGGACCAGAGCCACAAAATGAGACTGTTGTTATCCCTGATATAATTCTTAGCGATGTCGGAGGAGCAAAAGGATTAACTCCGGCTGAAATTGGCAGCGTGATATTTGGTGAGATCATAGCGAGTTCAATGAAAAACGCCCTCGAGCAGAAACTCACAGAGGAAATTGAGAAGGCAGCAGGTGGCTTGATGGATAGTCTGAAAAAGAAGTTAGGTGCGGATAAGGATAAATAATTCCTGTTTTAGGAAGTTTTGCCCCCCCTGAAAATCCTAACAATAAAAATGGAATATGAAACCTGATCTTATCCATGAAAATCTAAATCTGGTGGAACTTCGTGTAGATTTGGCATGTCTACTGAACCTGAATTAAAATGGCTAGATCGGTAACCAGTAAAGGGACCCTTTACTTTTTAGGACAGCAAAAAAAGAGGGTTATATTTACAGAAAAGGGGAGGGGAATGCACTTTTTTCATATCAATCGGTAACTATTTGTAGGACCCCTAAAGATTTAAGGAATGGGGGAATGTTCCAAATTCCCTGCTAATTCAAGGAAAATACAATGTATTGTGTTTTCCTTGATAGTTGGGGGGCCCTTACAGTATTACTTCAAATCAGCCGCCGCCATAATTTCCGGCACTAGCTCCTCTTTTCCAATAGCCATAATGTGGACACCGTCACATAGCTTTTCAGTGTGAATTTGTTTAATCATACGTCCGGCTATTTCTATTCCCTTTGCAATCGCACCTCCTTTTGGCGCCGAGGCCATTTCATCAATCAAAGGTTGAGGAACATTAACCCCGGCAATGTTTTTATTCATAAATCTTGCCATGGGTGCAGATGTCAGCAGGATTATCCCGACTATTATTTTGACGGGAAACTGCTTTGCATATTCCATAAATGTTTTAAATTTATCCAGATCAAAAACAGCCTGGGTCTGAATGAATTCAGCCCCAGCCTCGATTTTTTTCTCGAATTTTATAAGCTGGGGTTCAAGGGGATTTGCCTCAGGTGTGACGATAGCGCCTGCACACATTGCAGGTGATCCATCCAGCTCATTACCACCAAGGTCCTTTCCCTGCTCAAGGGTCCTGATGGCACCCACTAGCTGACTGGAGTCAAGGTCAAAAACAGCTTTTGCCTCTTTATGATCCCCCAGCATGACCGAATCCCCGGTTAGACAAAGAATGTTGTTTATCCCGCGGCTAGATGCAAAAAGAATCTCAGCCTGCAAGGCCAATCTGTTGCGATCCCTGCATGTCATCTGCAGTATCGGTTCACCGCCCATTTCTTTTACCAGAAGTGCGCCACCAATGGAGGGGTAACGCATCACGGAACTCTGATGATCCGTGAGGTTCATGGCATCGACCTTGTCCCTCAGCAGCTCGATATGGTGTTTAGTGTTTTCCAGGTTCGTGCCTTTTGGAGGTGCGACTTCGCAAGTGACGACAAATTTCCCTGAATTAAGTGCTTTTTGAAATGAGGAGATCATGGCTCAATGCTCCTTTCTTATGCATTATAAGTTACGATTTCGAGATCTCATATTTCCCGGGGGACGGCTCACCCAGAAAATTTCTCGGCCCCTGAATCTTTCGCATGGAATCCAGTCGGCCCAGTTCGGACAATCGATTATATATAAGGGTCCATGCACAGTCCTTAACACCGGGGATTTCACACTTCCCCTGGTCTGTCCCTCCACATGGCCCGTTTACCAGTCCTTTATGGCAGCTGGTTACCGGACAGATGCCTCCGGTTTCACCAATTATGCAGGTACCGCATTGGGTACATATTTCATTAAACTGGCCCGAGGCAGACTCTTTTCCTATGAAGAGGGTATCCAGAGCCGGTACCACCATCCTTTTTAGCTGACTTGAAATAGTCTGAACCCCGAAGGCACAGGTCATAATCAGCAGAACATCAGCCTGCTCGATTTTTCCCATTTCTTCACACAAAATCTCAGATGTCAGATTGTCACAGGCCACGGGAACAACAATCTGGCCGGTTACAAGCTTGCCTGACTCGAGAAGGGCTTCCTTCATGGTGGCCACTTCGGGTGCTCCACCTGTGTGGGTAAGGGTTACACAGGTTCCACAACCGATTATAAAAACTCGATTTAGGCCATTGAGAAGGTGGTGAATCTCTTCTTCCGATTTTGGTTTTGTAATCGATCTGATCATAATTATTTCTCCTCCAGATCACATCTTAAACATCTTCCCGCTTCTTTACGGGCTTGCTCTTCAGTAAACCCCTTTTCAACTTCACGGAAGTCTTTGGTCCTGGTTGCTGGATTCTCAATTTTAATTTGGATTCTAGGTTTTTCTTCTGTTGTCTCTTCATCCAGGGCCAGTCCCGCAGTTTCCTCAAACTCTGTTTTTTCATCAATGATCTGTATGGGACCTTTAGAGCCTAACAGGTATTTATCAATGGCAATGGCAGCTCTTCTGCCTGAGGCGATGGCCGATATTACTGTGGTTGGGCCGGTGATATAG
>JAAELB010000196.1 GCA_024227155.1 Desulfobulbaceae bacterium | reverse complement strand
TTGGGTGATCCGTGGCGGTAAAAACCGCAGGAATAGCGAGCTATTTCGAGGATTTTTGCCGATACGGATCGCGCGAAGGTGGCCTGAAGCTGAGATGCATAAAATGTGAAGTTATTTTTGCGCGAACCCTAAGGGACATGAAAAATATTCCAGTTACTATGAGACCGATTTTGAATGTTCAACCAATCGTCACTGTCGGCAATTCGAATTCGCCAGCGATAAGTCTGCCCGCTCTTCAAAACATCGCTGGGGACTGTGTGTGAGACCATATTTTTAACATGTCGTGTCGAGTAAACTCTTCCACCGTGGTTTTGATTTATTACCAGCCGGTAAAATAGGGGTAGTTCAGTCTTTACCGCCTGCCAGGTAAAAGTCGGTGTAACTGAATCTAACTTGTCATTATTCTTAGGAAAAAATGTTGAACTGTCCGGTATGGGAATCTGTTTTACCACATATTGATAGTCGAAGGCTGCACCACTATTTGTATGGCTTGTAATTTCAAATCGATAGGTACCTATTGCCGGAGTACCGGGTATTTTGATCCAAAAATCCCGTAATCCAGAGAGATAGGTAAAATCGTCTTTATCGATAGGCAATTTTCCCTTTGGCCCGAAAACGGTGATTGATTCAATCGCACCAGGCAATTTGCCGGTAAAGGTTTTACCGATAAGGATTTCAAAATATGTGCTACTGTATTTCTCGGCTTCGTATACATGATGGATAGCTCCTGTAACAGAGATACCGGGAGTAATCATCTTTTGCAATGCGGCCTTGTCATACCATCTGCCTGCAGCCATTACCCCTTGTGGGATTGAAAGCACTTCAATATTCTTTAACGGGTTCCCATCAACCAGGAGAAGATCGGCCCGTTTGCCCACCTCTATGGTTCCAAAATCACCTTTGCCAAGCATATCCTCAACAACGATGGCAGCATTGACAGTTGCCGTTTTGATAGCCTCGTAAGGGGTAAAACCATTCCGTGTCAAGACACGCAATTCCTTGTGGACCGACAACCCTGGGACAAGACCCATCCATCCCGTTCCTGCATCAGTTCCCAGTATCAGTGGGACACCCGCTTTTTCCAAATGATGGAAAAGCATTAGGTCGGCTCTTCGTTTGAATGGAGCAAAAGCCTCGCCTCCAAGAAATTGCATTTGGTGTTTTCCACGGTTTTGCCTGAAAGCATCCAGGTAACTCTTTGGTAGGTATTTGTTTTCCGGCTTTGATAAGAAGGTTTCTGGTTCAAAAAGCTTCTCGACGATCACTTCGTCTAAAAAAAGGGTCGTGCAGACAGGTATTGAGGCAGACTTCACCTTTTTCGCGGCCATCTCCATTTTATTATCAAGAGCCGCCTCCATAGTCTTTGTATCGGACTGTAGATACGGTTCATATTGTTGAAACGTTGCGCGAATGACATAGGACATCCAATCTTGTTCACTATTGAAAAATAAACTCCGATCAAAATCTACAAATTCCCAAAACAGTTCCTCAATATGGGCTATTTCATCCATGCCTTCTGATAAAACACCTTCCAGTCCTACTTGAAATGGAATGTGTCCTGCGGTGTATATGCCAATCTCTTTGGCGGTGGATACTGCCCTGTGGAACTCATCATGGGACAGGTATGAATACAGCTTGATAAAATCAAAGGATTTGGCCTTTTGTATGCGTACCATTTCTTCAGGATTGTTGATATATCCTCTTAGCTGTTCCCCACAGGTGTATATTGTCGGGCCGATGAGTTCTCCCTTTTTAATACCTTCTCTCCAGTGGAGGACATTGTCCGGGGATCGACCTTTTGGTCCGAAATCCCTGATAGTGGTTACGCCGGAGGCAAGGTATAGATAAAATGGAGATACCGGCCAATCACCGCTTAACCAGTTAGGCTTTGTATGCATATGCATATCTGAGAGGCCTGGTACTAAATAGGCATTTGAACCGTTAATGATAGATGCATCTTTAGGGATGTCGATGTGCTTTGATGGACCTATTGCTATGATCCGTGATCCATTAACAAGAACTGTTTGGTTAGGTATAATCGTTTCCGCCGTCATTGGAACAAGATTTACTTGGGCGAATGCGGTGATATTACCTGTTTGAGCCCAAACACCAGCACTTTCCTGAAACCAGAATATCAGCACCAAAAAAAATAAGCGGAACCATTTAGCACCCATTCTACCCTCAAAAATCTTTTTTATGGATACTTGTGTCTATTTATCCGTCGAACTGCTTATTCGTATAAGAATCTTTAAGATGTCAGATTCGATTGAGTCATCAATATGGTGGAACTTTATGAGCAAGTGTCCATAGAGAATAATATGGCAAAATTCAGAGAGTCAAGGAAAATTGTTGGAAACCAGGCGGTTGAGGTCATTTGCATACCGAGGACTTTTGCCAATAGTTGGCGATTGAGACCGATACAAGTCATCGACAGAATGATTCTGGTATTATTCATACTTTTGTAAGGAAATATTCTGACAGCTTGAAATTCTCGCCTCATACCTGCAGTTTTGTCGAAGTGGCGATACTAAACGGGAATCGAGGAGATAGGCGGGATAACGAAATCTGTGGTTACTCCAACAAATCTGCATTTTCGGCTAAGTTGTGGTACGGTTCGAGTATATGGATAAAATCCAGTAGAATAAAATTGCAGATACTCGTTGCATGTATAAAATTTGACATGGGTTGTGACAGTGGTATGGTACCACACGAATCGATCAGCCTGATTTTCGTGTGATCTCGACCTATCACAACCTGGCGTAAACCGTGATATGGCAATCTTCCGCAGGTTATTTGTACGCCAAATTCTGTGTGATAGGCGGAGTTTACCTGCCTAAATAATTATTTTCGTAATTATGCGGTTTTTCCCTAGAAGTGAGATAATTGGAACAAAAAGAAGCCATTTCCCGAAAAATAAAAATAAGACGCAATTATGAATTTCCTTTAAATACAAAGGGTTTTAATTTATATTGAAAAAAAGGGATTTTTAGATAAAATGGACGAGAGCCAATTGTTGGATAAAAAGAAGCAGACCACATAATAAACTAGTTCGGTGTAGAGGATTTAGACCGTGATGATTTACCAAGATGATCTAATTTTAATTACCGATGACAAAATCATCTTTGAACACTACTATTTCCCCACTGGAAAGAAAAAAACCGTGCAATTGGACGACATTGAATGGATAAAGGTAAAGCAACCCACCATAAAGAATGGTAAATGGAGAATCCATGGAACTGGGAATTTCAAAACCTGGTTTCCCAGAGACAAAAAGCGTCCGAAGCGAGATAAGATTTTCTTTGCTAAGCTAAGGAGTCAACGTGTCGATATCGGTTTTACAGTGGAAGATGCCGACCAAGTGGAAATGATATTCAAAGAAAAGAATCTGATGATATCGAAATGAACACCGAATCTGTCCCTTGAGAGGGACCGGGAACGTCGTGGCAATATTGTAATTGAACTTTGGGTCGGGTTTGTAACTATGTTTATGATTTTTCGATTTTCGCTTCCCGGCCCCTCAGCTTGGCGTTATCGCGCCGAGCAAAGCTCGGCGCATCTTGCAGGGTGAAAATCCTTGTCGGGATGGAGATCAGTAATGATTTCCTGTAAGGATTAGCCACCCACCCGTATCGAGCCTTGGGTCCATGGCGGAGTTGCTTTGAAGATGAGAGCAGCGAACAAGATGGGCTAAGCGTAGGCAGAGAATCCTGTAGGCCGTAGGGGAGACCGCGCTCCCTGAAGTGCTGGTACAGCTTCGAAATGGCAATTGCGGATGCCGAGGGTTTTAACGGTCACCGAAGGC
>JAAELB010000195.1 GCA_024227155.1 Desulfobulbaceae bacterium | reverse complement strand
TGCGTCCCGAAGTTCAGGGTCGTTGCCAAGGTTGCCGATTAGAGTTGTTTTTTGCATGACTTCTCCTTGCATTGAAATTGAGCCAGGAGAACATAGAGATCCCCACCGTGGGGAAAGATGTTCCCCGGGTCGGGTTAAGTAAGAATTAGTTCGTTGGGCTTACTTCTTTTGGAGCCCTTCTAATATCCAAAAAGGAAAAAGTGGAAGGCTCCTGAAACTCGGATATGGACGTGCCGTTATCGGATAAAAACTTATCCAGGCTGGTCAGATCCAGGTTCTGTCGTGTACGAGTTGTCTTTTTGAGAAGATAGCCACCAGCCCGAAAGTTTCCTCTGCCACGAACCATAGTGAGCAGGATTTTCTTCTGGGTAGCGACTTTCTCCTTGTACTTCTTCTCTTTTTCTTTCAGTTCCTGAAACTCTGTGATGTAGTCATCCATCTCAGGGATATCATCTGCTGCAAACCTGGGGCACGTCCTGATATGGTTACAAAAACCACACAACGGTCCCGGCTCTGTCTTCAGCTCTATCTTTTGGCCTTTCAGGCTTTGCTGATAGTCGTTCCAGATAGATTCAGCTCTTTGAAGTAATCCATTGTAAAGCGTATCCTGCGGGGTATAGCCGTTGAAAAACCCAGCGTCACCATCGCCTAGATCAAGGGATAATATCGCTCCTTTGATTGTATAGTCAGGATACTTTTTAGCGAGGGCTCCCATCTGCAGATATAGCTGCGACTCCCAGGAGCTGTATGGCTGATCCGGTATCTTACCGGCCTTTACTTCAAGGATGGATTTAATCTTCTTCTGCTGCGCTGTGAACACAAAGTCAATGTGTACCAATGCCGGGAGCTTGTCCGTGGAAATATCCACCTCCACCTGTCGCTCAAAATTACTGAATCCGGCTGCTGTAAACGCTGCGGCCACAATATCTTCGGCCATGTGTCCCCGCTGAAAACGCAATAGGGTAGCCAGGTCATGTTCACAGGGAAAGATCCTTTCAAGAATTACCTTGCGAGGGCAATGTCCGATATCGGATGCGCCCAGGTAATCCCGTCTATCGCCAAGTGTTTCTGAGGTATGCTGCTTTGAGAGAAGCTGTAAACTGTTATGAAGAGTGTTGCGAATATCCATTCTGTTCTCCTTTGATAAGTCGAGGGAGAACACACGGATATCCCCTTGAGGGAAAAGTGTATTACTCCCTCATTGGGTAAGGTCTCTTGTTGTCTCAAAGGGTAGCGTTAATGTACTGCTACCTCCTTGTACCAGTTTTTCTCAGCTCCATCCCACTGGAATCCATCAGCTTTCAACAGTTCCTTCTTACTGAAGGTGTCTCCAGTAGCAATGAGTCTGCCATCGAGCTGCTGATAGTCAACACCGGCGATTTGAGGGCCGGGTTGGGGTGGTGTCTGTGGAACGGAGGTTTGTGGTTGCTGCTTCGGTTGGTTGTTTCGTTTCTTGTTTTTCTGTACAGATTTTTGTTGCGGTGGGGGAGACTGTCCATTATTTGCCGGAGGCCTTTTTCCGGAGCCGCTTTTATATACACCTTCAAGCAATCCCCGATAGGCATCGGAACCAATAGAGACAAGAGAAAAGCATTTCTGAAGAGCGTCGGTAACGGCACCTTTGTAGGCATCGCCAACGTTTTTCTTCACAATGTTCATCTGCCCTGTATGGGAGCCTTTGCAAAGCCATTCATTTGCTATGCGAATAAAAAGCTTCACCTCCACAACTGCCTGGAAATCAAAAATTTCCTTGCTAACAATTTCAAAGCGCCAGTTCTCAGGCTGCAGGATCTCATTGACCGCATCAAAAACATATTGCGGCTTGAACCCGTACCTGACCTGACCAATGACCTTGCCGTCTCTGTCTTTGAACATCACTTGCTGCACAGCTTCGGTACCGAAGGTCCTCAGCCTTGCATTGATCTGTTCTGCTTTTTGAGACAAATTCTCTGTCATGTTGTTTCCTCCTAGTTGTTGGTAGGGAGGGAAACAACAATACCCCTGTGGGGAGTATGTAATTTCACTCCCTGGATTTGGGGTTTGGAAAACTTTTTCTTTTATCTATGAGGAAAAAAGTCGCAGTGAGGCACATAAAAGTGCTGCATCAAAAAAGACGCAATTCTCCTGGACGATTTTCTAAGGAAAAAAAGGGGGCAGAATTATTAATATTTCAATTCTGCATGGGGTATTTGCCTGGGTTTACAAGGAAGAAGTTCGCAACCGCGATTAAACTTTGCTGACCAGACGTGCCGTTCGGCTTTGAATACAAAAAGTTCCAAGGGTCATCCACAAAACAAAAGAAGTTCACCAGTGTGATTAAACATTTTGTCTGGAGCCCAGCTAGTTCCCGACTTTGC
>JAAELB010000194.1 GCA_024227155.1 Desulfobulbaceae bacterium | reverse complement strand
TGATATAGACATTGACAGCATTTATGGTACTCAACCATATCCGTCCTTCTTTATGTCCGGCAAGTTTTCCTTTCCGGATTAAAAGGTTCAGGTATTTAGCGGAGTAGGAGGTATGCTTAGCGAGAGCAGATAATGGCAGGTATTCTTCTCGATTCTCCGTGACCGGTGTAAGCGTTTTAAGATATATGTCAAGAGTTCGCTCTACTGCCTGGGCAATGAAGAGTGCCAGTGGTTTAACGTTCCCTTGATCAGCCTGAGCCAGGACCCGATAATATTTCTTTCTGTCATTTTTAAGGATAATCGTCAAAGGAAAACCCTGCTGCATGAGCAAAACATTCATAAGAAGCCTTGAAGTCCTCCCGTTTCCATCGAAGAATGGATGGATGTGAACGATCCTATGATGCAGCAATGCAGCTAGCTCGACGATATGAATTTTTGCCTGACTTTCTCTCAACCAGATGATGAGTTCCTGCATTTTATGAGGCACCTCCAGAGCATCTGGAGGCTGATGTGAGGTGCCAGTGATAATCACATTGGCGTTTCTATAAACTCCAGCCCATTCTTTGTCTGTCGCAAGCGTAGTAAGCTGGTGAAAAGAACGAATTAACTGCTCAGATATTGTGTTGTGCGTATCGATTTCAACCAATTCGTATAAATACTGCAAGGCAGAATGATGATCTTGTGCTTCAAGGTGGTCTTTGAGAGGTTTCCCTTTTACCGTCACTCCCTCGTTGATGATCAGGAATGTTTCACGGAGGGTTAAGCTGTTTCCTTCTATTGCATTAGAATTGTAGGTCATCTCCATTCGAAGATGTCCTTTTAGCTTTTCCACAGCAGATTTAGGCAGGGGCCGAAGGCTGTTTAATTTGGATAATTTTTCTTCCAATCTATCGGCTATGGTCTGGTCCAGATATTGAGTAGTCATATTAATTTAGTATGGTATAGGGCTGATTCTCTACCCATACCATACTAAGGGAGTTTTGCAACTGTATCAATAAAAATCTATTTCCTCGACGTCTTATAGAAGAAGGTGAGTTTCAAAATCGTGGACTTGGGCGCTCATTAATAGGGACAGCGACTTTTTTTCTTTTTTAGGTCTGCCCCGTGGCATGGTTCGCAATCTTCGTCCTACGATTCTCTCTATTACTTGAATAAAGCCGTCATTACCACAGGGTCGACCACTCATCGAGTTCTTACGGATTCCCTCTAGGAGCCTGTACGAAAATGCACTTTTCACCAAATAAAAAAAGGGGTCAATAAAAAAAGGGGTCAAGTCCGCTTTTGACTTATGTTCTTTTTGAATCGCGTCAGAATATAAATTTAGGGGCATAGTATATGTTTTCCAAGTCAAGAACAATCTCTAACGATAGGGGGTATAGTATTATGTCTCCTGAATTTCTCTGGCGGGATAAAGTCAAAAGCGGACTTGATAATCATATAAAAGGCACCTCCGGGAGGTCAGTTGATCCAGACCTCCCTGATATCACCGTTGGTGGTGGTATAATGAGATAGGAACAAAACCATAAAGGAGGTGCCTCATGAGACAATTATACACTGGAATCGATCTTCATTCAAACAACAGCTACATTGGGATAATTGATCAGGAAGATAAACGTCTTTTTCATAAACGTTTACCTAATCAGGCTGATGTGGTCCTGGCAGAATTGGAGCCGTTCAGAAAAGAAATAGTGAGCATCACAATAGAATCCACCTTTAACTGGTATTGGATTGTAGATTGTCTTACTGATACAGGCTATACAGTGCATTTAGCAAACCCTGCCGCTATGCAGCAATATAGTGGACTTAAATTTCGTGATGATAAACATGATGCATTTTGGTTAGCCCATATGGATCGACTAGGTATCCTCCCACAAGGCTACATTTACCCCAAAGAGATGCGCCCGATACGTGATCTGTTGAGAAAACGTGGTCATCTGGTCAGATTGCGAACTTCATTGATCAACAGCCTCCAGGGAATAATATCGAGAAACTGTGGACACTATCTCAGTGGTCGAAAAATGAAACAGATTAGAAAGAATCATGTGGCGCCATTGCTCGCAGATAATAATGATTTGGCATTGAGTGGTGAAGTATCAAAACAAACCATTGATTTTCTAGGCCAACAGATAATCAAAATTGAGAAAACCTGCGAAGATAGGGTGAAGCTGATTCCGCAGTATTCCGGACTCCTCTCTACTCCAGGTATTGGAAAGATTTTGGCTTTGACTATAATGCTTGAGACAGGGCCTATTGAAAGATTCAAGAAGGTGGGTGACTATTCTTCCTATTGCCGAAAAGTACCAACCAAGTGGTTGAGTAACAACAAGCAAAAAGGTAGAGGTAATAGCAAAAATGGCAACAAACACCTCTCTTGGGCTTTTGCAGAAGCTGCTGAATTTGCCAGAAGGTATGATGACGGAGCTAAAGCTTTCTTCAATCGAAAATCAGCAAAAACTAAAGCAACAGTTGCTTATGCAGCGTTAGCGCATAAACTGGCACGTGCTGCTTATTACATAATGAGAGACAATGTTGATTTTGACAGCAAAAAACTCTTTTCCTGAAGCTTGGCCGGATCGGTAAACCTAAGAAGGGGTTGGGAAAACCATCGGATTTGATTGGCAACCGTTCCGTCCAACTGAGTATCAGTTTTTACCGCCTATACTGTGAACCAAGCAAGGGTTGGTCCTAATCCATGAGATTTGTGCAAACAATTGGACACAGTATGGCACCGAAAATTTTCTGGGTCTGCAAGTATGCGGACAGGGGCCCGGTTGAGAAATGAATTATTCCACTACGAGATTTTCCGTGGGTCTCTTCGTTACACAATTCATTTCTCAACCTACGTCTTGATCCTGATGGGTGACTGGTGCGGTGAAAATATCACTGACACATTGAGTTGAAATAACGGGTGCGATGAGAAACTGATGTTCAGCTAGACTGGAGTTGTATGGCAAGTTAATCTTTATAAAGGAAAGACCCATTCTTTCCTCAAGGGGGAATAGTATTCCTTGACAAAGGGCCTTTTAATGGGTGACCCCTTTTTTTTTTGGTGAGATAGCTTGATATAAACCCGTTCTGGAAATAATCGACATGCCCGATAAACTATCCAGTACCGAGGGAGAATCGGACATGCCGACCGATTCTGC
>JAAELB010000193.1 GCA_024227155.1 Desulfobulbaceae bacterium | reverse complement strand
GGTTAACCGATGAATGTCTAGTGACCCTGTTGAACTCAATGGATTGAGAGAACTGACAGGCAGCGGTGAGACCGCAATAAGAGATCCTCTATATGTGTTTGTTGTAAGTGACGAACTTGACAGCGACCATGACAGATGAAGCTTCCGCATCCTGCTCACGCCCCTTTCCAACGTCCTTGTAGGCAAAGTGATCGCTCTTTTTGTGTGATTTAATTTCGGTCTCTCTTTTGACTGAAATTATTACCTATGGGGGTTGACTCAGATACGGCTCATATGTGTTATGCGCCACTTGTATCAATGTCCTGCCCCTTGACTTGCAAGTTCGGATAAGACAAGCCCAAAAATTCCAATTGAAAAGAATAAGACTGCCGCTAGCGAAACTGGAATGACAATTACTAAGAACCTTTTTTCAGTTCTTGTTTGAGAAAAATAAAAGAGGGTACCAAAATACAAAGAAAACCAGAGTATCGTCATGAGCAAAATAACTGGTTCTTGGGATAGTAAATCAATTGCTGATTGCAGTAAGTAAAACGCAAATACCGATAAAGCGTCAATTGCTTCGAGAAAGTTATAATCGGAATAAGCTATCAACATTAGGGTTAGTCCTACTCCAACGCAAAAAAATAGGAAGGTAAGAATTACCTCAATCCAATAGATCGTACTCTTAATGTTTTGCATGTTACTCAAGGCGCAGTCATGGTAGGAACACCGGTTACCCGGTGTCCCCCATACAGATCCGGACTTGCGGAATTACCGCATCCGGCTCTTCAGTTATATAGTTACTCGTGCAGGTTGCACTGTTACTCGGAGCC
>JAAELB010000192.1 GCA_024227155.1 Desulfobulbaceae bacterium | reverse complement strand
CGATCTAGTTTAGGTGATGTCAGCCATAGTGTTTACTCTACAACCCTAGTACAGGTTTATATTAGCCACTGTGGTTACTGTACCACAGTAGTAAAGGTGACATCAGCCATATTGGTGAATGTACCACCCTAGGATTGGGGATATCAACCATATTGATTATTGGATCCTCCAAGTATAGCTGATATCAGCCTTATAGGTTACTGTACCATTCTAGTATAGTTGATATCATCAATACTGGTTACTGTACCACCTTAGTGTAGGTGATATCAGGCATATTGGTTACTGTAAAACCCTAAACCAGGTTATATCAGCCCTATTTGTTAGTGTATCCTCCTAGTATAGGTGATATCAGCCTTACTGGTTACTGTACAATGGTATTATAGGTGATATCAGCCATATTGGTAACTGTACCACCCTAGTATAGGGAATATCAGCCATATTGATTACTGTACCACACTAGTATAGGTGATATCAGCCATATGGTTACTGTACCACCTAGTATAGGATATATTAGCTTTACTGGTTACTGGTTAGGTTATCTGGCCATAGGATTGCTG
>JAAELB010000191.1 GCA_024227155.1 Desulfobulbaceae bacterium | reverse complement strand
TTTTAGAATCATAGATTCACGTTAACGTGCATCCAGTCCAGCCTGTACATCGTTCTTAACTGGCGTCTGTTAACCCAGACGACCAGGGGCCACAGACGTGTATATATTTCGTCACATTGGTGCCGTGATTAGTCCTATTTGGAGGGGATGGGGATAATTTCCCTATTTTATCCAATTAGGGAACAAATTGTGGTAGGTAACAATTAGGGAACTTCTAATTTTCGAATGTGCAGTATGGACGATTTGGACGTAACAAACGGGAGTTTGGCCCAACAGGGCCATGGTGATGCTGACGCTGATTGCGCGGGAAGGACTGCTGCAGGCGGTAGTTTATTGTCGGGGCAACAAGCATCAGGATTACTACCAAAGCTACCGTTCGTAACTAATAAGGAAATGTATAATTTCCTCAGGGACGAACAGGTGGTGTATGGTAATATAGGAGACCTTGAAAGAGAGGTAATAGGACTTTGGGCTGATAAGCTCTTACGTCAAATTGTGTTTACTGACGCTAGTGCAGAAAGTATTCATCCACAAATGTTGGAAGAAATATTGGAAGCACATTTCCTAAATGGAAATTGGGCAGTAGATGATGCGGGAAGATTGTGGTGGAAGATGCCATTACAAAATGATCTGCGGGATGCTGTCTCCAGTATATGGGGACAAACATTCAGATTTGCAGATTTGCAGATGCTAGCAGTTGTAGGGAGTGTAATGAAGATAATGCTTCAGAGACATCGTTTTCCCATATCAATAAGGGTTACACGTAGGCAACCTACGGTTGCAGCTATTCGTGTGTGTAGGTCCCCTGGAATTTGTATTCTCGAAGAGAGCAATGAAAAGGGGAATGTCATCAGATCCTGGAGTATGTACCAAGGAAACACTTGGCGTTTAGTAGAATCGTGGTTGGAGATGTCCAGACCTGAATATGTTCATGATGATTCCATCAGACACATCAGACAACAACGACAGTCTGGGAATGTTTCAGTGGGGATGAGAGCGTTTTGGGAGGTAGCTAGAATTCTAGCAAGATCAGAACATGAAGACGATTTCATGGAAATCTTCAATAGAAAACGCACAAAAATTATGAAGATATTTCTAGAAGAAGGAGACAAATGGGATGGACATCAAAATACTTTGATGGAAGGTTGGGAAGAAAGTGCTATCTTAGTATTGGGAATGGATTTTGTTTATGATAATAAACACAGCTCCCCAAAGGATCAGGAAGATGAGCAGGATGCATGGGAGGAATCATTACAGCATGTAGGGGATCACTCTGTGAGAAGTAATGAAAAATATCTAGATAATTATTACATTTCTGCTAGTCAGAGGAACCAGCAAGTGGAGCGGAAGGAACCAATCGGTATTGATAGAGACCTACAGGGTGGAAAAGGGGGAGACAGACTGTCTCCTAGTATGTATCATCTGATACAGTTTTATGATGAATGGACAGATTCAGAGTGGGCGCAAGTAGAACAGACTCTGCGTACGGAGTGGTCTGCCTTTTACAGAGAGAGAGATTTTCGTAAGGCAGGACCTCATAAAAGAATGGAAGTATTGGTCTATAGAACCAATTGTTATATTGAAGCAGGTATTGTAGATAAAGGCAGAATGCAAAATATAGCAAATGGCTTATATAATCACCTAGAATCAGGAATGTCGAAAGACACGTCTTTTGTTAAGAAGTTTCCTGTTCTTTTTCCTGTTACACCACACTTATCAGGAAGTGTATTGAAAGCGGGCCGAGGGCGCAGTCCTGCTAGGAGATTAGCGGTAGTTGATTCCATAAGGGAGTCAACCCGTTCCGAACCTAGAAATACACGCCGAGCACGCATCCTGGACAGTTCATATGTTTCAGACCAGGTGGAAATTAAGCTTTCACATGGTCTGAAATCACGTGGATTGGACATGTCTATGGAGTTGGAACCCACAATCACAGAAAGTGTAAACAAAAAGGAGAGGAGGAGTGAGGGATTTCAGCAAAGCAATTTTGACAATGCTGAATTATCAGCTAGGAAACATACGATTGCTTCTTTAGAAGGCTCATTGCAAAGGTTAGAACAGAAATTTGATGTTGAAGTTTTTGTTCTGAAGGAGGAAAATGTTCGCCTTCAAAAGGTGATTACAAAGCAGAAGAAACAACTTGATGTAGCCTCACAAGACATACAGATCTTAGATCAGATATGTACAGCTCAGGAGGAACAGATTGTTAAGTTAAGGCATAAATTGCCTGAGTTGGAACAATATAAGCATAAGATCCTGAGTTTACAAAATCAAGTTGGGGAATTGCAGAGTGGGACGTTAGGAGAGAACGGAAATGCTCCACAGGGAAACCTTATACAGAGGGGGGTTGACGACTCAAGGGAGTTGCTTACTAGGACAGTGGGTGATAACCCTAGGGGGAAAGACTCCGTAATTGGAGCTAGGACCTGGAAAAAGAAGTACTACGATCACAGCGGTGCAGAAGGGGAAAGTCCCTATCATAAGTATACTGGGCCTAGGCAACAAGAGGCGGGAGTTAGTGACCTTAAGTCCCTAGGGGACAGTATGAGGGAGTGGATGAAGGAAGGGAATGAAAGGAGGAAAGCTCCTAAAGATGATTGCCTCAGTGTAGACAAGCTTTTGCCATTAATTGAGCCCTTTTCAAAGAATGAATATGGTGATAATGGTAAAGACTGGCACACATGGAAGTCAGATATTCTTGATCAGCAGAGATACAATCAGTTAACTGATAACCAGGTCAAACTGATCCTACGATGTAAGTTATCAGGTGGGGCAAAGACTCATTTCAAGTCCATTGAGCAAGGTAAAGAATCCTTAACGGAGATCTGGAAATGGATGGATGATCATTTCATTCGCCCCATGCATAGTGTGACTTGGGAGTCCAAGTTGTTAAGAATGAGTCAGAGGCCTGGTCAGTCGATTGAAGACTACAAGACCTCCTTGGTGGAGTGTGCCATGAAAGCATTTCCAGAGCAAGCCCAGCAGAGGATGGAGACTTTAAAGAAAGTGATATTCACTGGTCTGAGTCCTGAGTTTCTACCACTAATGAAGGACTATATCTACGATCACCCAAAGGCCTCGTTTAATCAAATTATGGACAGACTGGCTTTTGTGGGTAGTACCCTGCCATCTAGTACAAGACAGGAAGATGGGATTTATAAAATAAGTCCTGACTCTGGCCAGGGGAATACATCTAAAGATGAACCATCTTTGCTTGCTGAAGTGATGGAAACTTTGAAACAAAGTACGGAATCAATGACAAAGTCAATTGACAGGATGACTTCTGGAATGGCAGCCCTAAAGGAGGAGACTCATAAGTCTATTTCTGGCAGTCAGGAAACTAACAAAAATATTAGTAAAATGAGTGCCACGTTGCTGAATAAGATGACTGCTAAACCTGGGAATCCGAAAGATCCCAAACCTGTTGGCAGAGGGAAATATTTCCCCAGAAAGGGGTCATATAGAAAGCCAAGTGATCCAACGGATCAAAAGCCAGAAAAACCTGGTACAGACCTGAGGACATGCTTCAGCTGCGGGAAACAGGGTCATTTTGCCCGAGTTTGTCCTAATAAGGCACATTATGCCTGCAGGGAGTATTGTCTGAGGTTTATAAACCCTCAGGATTATGAGGGCTGTTTAGCCTGTGAAGGAGTTCATGGCTATGGATTCTTAGCCGCATGTCCAGCTGATGTTGGTGAACATCCTCCCATCCTGGATCTCAGAGAGGACGATGCTCTTCCTCCGGGAAAAGGCTAGGGAGAACAGAGGAAGAGGGGTCTTTAGTTCTCCAAAATTTTAATAATTCTCCTCACAAGGGAAATATTATGGATTGTGAAGAAAATGACTTCAATCACCAAGGGAATTTTTCCCTAAAAGGGGGAATTGATCAGCGCGTAAGGCCTGAGTCAAGGGAAAAGGATCAGCACGTAAGGCCTGATCAGGAGCCCGGCGCGCAAGGCCCGGGGAACATCAGGAGAAATCTTCATGGTGATGGAGTGACTAATGCGTCAATGCCGAGTGGGTGGAGTCTGTCTGAGGAGGCAGATGGTTCTCTAAGCCGGTCTGTGGGGAACCCAGTTCAGCTTGATACTGGGAATCCTCAGTCTTCTATCCAGTCATCACAAAGGGAGGCATCCCAAGGGGAGACAGGAGTAGAAGCGGTGATGTTAGTAGGGGAGGAAGGTACCACCTTTCCTCTTCTAGAGCATGCACTATCCACCAGCTTGGGTTCTAATGGACCTAATGGATGCTATTACGCAAACCGGGACCGGGACTCTTGTTCTGGGGAGCAGTCACAAGTTGGTCCTTTGGTATGCTATTTGACGATTCGTTTGGGGAAAGAAGACCTAGTAGTCTGCATTGACAGTGGGGCCACTTTTTCCCTAATAGGAGAGTCAGCACATACGCGGATCCAAGGCCAAAACGGAGTAGGAAATGTGAAACCCACGATGGTGAAGCTAAAGGGGGCAGGAGGACAGTTGATTCCCTTACAGGGAACATGTAATTTACAGTTCACAATTCCATCAAATGATGATAGGAACACCAAATACCAATGCAAAGTGTTGGTAGGTTGCACAGATGACAATTATATTGGGTCGGGACAGACCCATAAATTTGGTTACTACTCCAAGATTTATATCACATAGTAAGCAGTTTACTATTAGAAAAGTAGGAACACAGAATGCACAGGTCTGGGTGAAACAGGATACTGTTGTGCCACCTAATTCTTGTAAAGTTGTGAGGGCTAGGGCGAATGGAGGTAACAAATCTTCCATTGTGTTTGAATCCACCATTAACTTGGGGGATGGGGTGGAAATTGTAGATAGTTTGGTGTCTGTGGGAAAGACAGGGAAATTTCCTTTTGTAGTTATTAATAGGACAGTTCAAGAGCTGATATTACCTAAAGGGTTATTGGTGGGAGAACTGCAATCAGTCAGGACTATATATAAGGATGACAAGGAAGTATATGCGATCTGGCATGTTCCTGAACACGTTACCAAACTACGAACGTCTGGGGATACAGTAGAGTCAAAGACTCCGTTGATTCTGGAGAGTACGATGAAGCAAAACACACATTATCAGTACTTAGCTCAACCTGATCCTGATACAAACAGCACCAACTGGGCTGATATCAATGATGATATGTTACCACAAAGTGATAACAACTTTGATAGTTTGTTCCTGTCAAATATATATCCCCCAAGGGGAAATGGGAAAGGAGATGTGGTATTCACAACATCCATAGATTCTTATAGTAAGGAGCAACAATCCATTGTGGAGATGTTGCCTCAACACATGAGGTGTATGTTACCTCCACCAGGGGTGCTGAGTACCGAAGAACTGGAACGAACTACCATGTTAATCTTGGAATATCAGGATGTGTTTGTGGGTGCTGATGGCAGAGTGGGTTATACAGATCAAATCTCTCATAAAATTGATACAGGGGAGGCTGTGCCCATCAAGGATCGACTCAGGAAGAGTTCGTATGTGGAAAGGGAAAAAATCACTCAAGAAGTGACAAAGATGTTGGCAGAGGGGCAAATTAGTCCTTCCAGCTCTCCTTGGGGGGCTGGGGTAGTTCTTGTGGAAAAGAAAGATGGTGCTGTTCGTTTCTGTATTGACTACAGACGGTTGAATCAAGTTACGAAAAAAGATGCTTACCCCTTACCCAAAATAGAGGAATGTCTAGATCGACTACTAGGGAATAAATATTTCCATGTGGTCGATTGTTGTTCCGGATATTGGCAAGTAAAAGTTCACCCAGAGGACAAGGAGAAGACGGCATTCATCACACCCATCGGGCTCTTTGAGTGGGAAGTAATGCCCTTTGGCCTGTGCAATGCCCCAGCTACATTTTGTAGGCTAATGGAGAAGGTCTTATCAGACATTTGTTGGTCCCGTTGTTTAGTCTATCTAGACGATATAGTTTCCTTTGGTAAGGACTTTGCTGAAGCTTTACTCAATCTTGGATTAGTCCTTGAGAGGCTAAGGAGGTCTAACATGAAATTGAAGCCTAAGAAGTGCGAATTATTCCGTACAAGGGTGGAATATTTGGGTCATGAGGTCAGCGATAAAGGGATAAAACCCTCCTCTAAAAAGGTGGAGGTATTACAAAACTGGCCAGTTCCTACGAATCAAACAGAAGTAAGAACCTTCCTAGGTTTCTGTTCCTACTATCGACGATTCATAGAAAGTTTTGCTGCAATAGCAAAACCCTTGTATGACCTGACCTGTAAAGGAATTAAGGTTCCAGTTCCACTAAAGGAGTCACAATTGGCTGCTTTTTGTACTTTGAGGGATTCACTCTGTCAAAGAGTTATGATGCACTATGTGGTACCTGGGCATCCTTTCATTTTGGACACAGATGCATCTGGGGAAAGTGTGGGGGCCTGTTTGAGCCAGCGGATAGATGAAGAAGAAAGGCCACTGGCTTTTGCTAGTAAAATTTTAAATAAAACTAGGAGGTCCTACTGCACTACCAAGAGGGAACTGTATGCTGTGGTGTATTTCATGAGATACTTTCAGGGATACATACGTTTTTCTGATGTTTTTATTAGAACTGACCACAGTTGTCTAAGGTGGTTAACAACCTTCCGAGGGGCAGATACTAGGGGTCATACTGACCCAATGTATTTTCGATGGATAACTGAACTGGACTCACATAGGGGGTGGACTACCATTTCCTACCGTGAGGGGAAGTTACACCAAAACGCGGACTCCATGTCACGTATAAATCCTCATGTACCCCGACATGAGACTGTATACGGCCCAGCAAGACGGGATTGTGGGTTCGCAGAATGTACCCAGTGTTCTATACAGTTCAGGGATCACAGGAAGATCTTAAAAGATGTGTATTCCTCTTCAGAGGATGATGATACACCATACCCCCCACCTGGGAACGATAGGGGGGGACCTTCTCCAAGGGGGAAAGAGTCAAAAGATGATGGTCCTGATGAAGGGGACTATATGTTACATATGTTAGTCGCAATGCGACAACAGCATCAACAATTGCTTGATGGCAATTCGACATATCAATTTCCAAAGGAAATTGGTGTGCATTTGAGTCAAAAAGGTAAAATGCACACGAAGCAGGGGAAACCTGGGACCCATATCCAGTCTGGTTCCATATTGATCACAGAGCGCTCCTCACCCAGTCCTGTGGGGAAGGAAATGGGGATGCGAGGCCGTTGTGGTTTGAGGGAACGTGGACGGTTGACTAAACCCAGTCGTTTCGGTTTTGACGATGGAAACAAGGAAAATCAAGATTTATTCCCATCTAGGAGGATTAAGAAGGTTTCTAAACC
>JAAELB010000190.1 GCA_024227155.1 Desulfobulbaceae bacterium | reverse complement strand
GTCATCTGAAGGGTCGTGGTAGACCACCACGTTGATAGGTCAGGTGTGGAAGAGTGGTAACACTTGGAGCTAACTGATACTAATAACCCGTGTGGCTTATCCATATTTTTTGATTAACTTACTATTGATTATTCTACTATTCGATTATTTAGTGACTCTTAGAAATCTTTCGCTTTTTGAAAGATTTCTTTAGAGAAGCTTATCCCGCAAAGCGGGATAACAATTTATATAGCCGAAAGAACCACATTCGTTCTTTTGTCCTGAAAAAGTAAAAAAGACTTTTTCGGCGGTCATAGCGAAGAGGATCCACCCGTTCCCATTCCGAACACGGAAGTTAAGCTCTTCAGCGCCGATGGTACTGCACGGGTGACTGTGTGGGAGAGTAGGTCATCGCCGATTTTATATAACAAAAGCCCCAATCGAGAAATCGATTGGGGCTTTTGTGTTTTACATCGCCCATAAAAGATGTCTTCCCTCCTGTCTTAATATCCACCAGCTACCCAATAATTACCTGTCTTATGTTCCCCCTTTAATAACATTCATCATTATGATAGTATTGGTCTTCATTTATATTATGAGAAACATTCAACCTGCGTTAATAAGTACGTTGAGCTCCCACCATAATTTCATTAACAGCTAACGATATGGTTACTTCACCCCTATTTATTGTCATTCTTGCTGCAGGAAAAGGAACAAGGATGAAGTCCGAAAAAGCCAAGGTTCTCCATGAAGTATTTTATGAACCGATGGCCAGTCATGTACTGGAATCCACTCTCCCCCTCCAACCAAAACGAACAGTGGTTGTTATAGGACACCAAAAAGAGGAAGTGAAAAAAGCCCTTAGTTCTTTTAACTGTGAATTCGCAATCCAACAGGAACAATTGGGCACAGGCCATGCCGTCCTTGCAGCTGAAAGCATCTTTAATGGAGAACAAGCTACTGTTATGATCCTCTGCGGAGACACTCCTCTCATTCGTAAAGAGACCCTCGAGCATATATATTCTTTTCATCTAGATGGAAAAAATGACCTTACTCTACTCACAACCATTCTTGATGACCCAACTAATTACGGACGAGTTTTAAGTGATGACAGCGGTAATCTCTTAGGTATTGTCGAACAAAAAGATGCCTCAGAAAGTGAATTAGCAATACAGGAGATAAATGCAGGTATCTATTGTGTCGATTCAGCCTTCCTATTTTCAGCACTAAAGAAAGTAGGCACCGATAACAAACAGGGCGAGGTGTACCTTACAGATATAGTTGGCTCCGCGGTTGAGGCTGGTTTAACTGTTAAGAAATATACTACTCCAGACCCCATAGAGGTGCTCGGCGTAAACTCAAGGTTAGAACTTTCTGAAGCACAGCGAGAACTGCAACATCGAAGAAACCTGGACCTTATGTCCACCGGGGTTTCAATGATAGGACCGGAATCCATCAGGGTTTGCCCTGAGTCCACAGTGATGAATGACACCCTGCTGGAAAGCGGAGTACACATTTATGGTGGCTCTTTTATTGGCAGTTCCTGTCTTATAGAACAAGGTACAGTACTAAAAAATTGTACCCTGGGCGACAATGTACAAATAGGGGCCGGTTCACACCTGGAAAATGAGGTCATCGGTGATAATCAAACTGTGCCACCCCTCAGCAAGACAATTTAAACCAAAATATCTTAGTACCTTAGAAATTCATTTCTTGTTTTTTTTGAATGAATTTCGTGAAGGTACTTATCCAGTGATTCTAAAAAAGTTTCCGACTCGTCGGGTTAGATATTCTATCGATTCAATAATGAGGTAATTCATGAGTGACTTAAAAAAAATGTACTCAACTATTCTTGGAGACAGTTTTCCATTGGACATGACAATTTCCTTTGGAGACCAGCAACTTGTTTACAAAAAACGCACTTGGGGCATCAAACAAGAGGACAACAGTATTGATGAGCGTGGAATCAGATACGGGGAAAATCCTGACCAGGAGGCTGCCTTATATGAACTCGTTAATGGCAATCTCACTCTCGGGGATTGTAGATTCATTGATCCCGGCAACGGACTTGTTTCTGCTATCAAAGCCGAAGATATGCTCCAGGTTGGCAAGCACCCTGGAAAAATAAACCTCACAGACGTTGACAACGGCTTAAATATCATCAAATACCTGATGGACAAGCCTTCTGCTGTCATTCTCAAACATAACAATCCATGTGGTGCAGCATGCGGCAACGATCTTTCCACCGCCTTTAACAGTGCTCTTCGTTGTGACCGGATTGCTGCATTTGGTGGTGCGGTAATTCTCAACCGCGCCTGCGACATTGATACGGCCTCCCTTCTCTCAGATAACTATCTTGAGGTAGTCTGTGCCCCCGAGTTTGAAGATGGAACTCTTGAAATACTGGAGAAAAGGAAAAACCTGCGCATAATACAAATCTCAGATATCGCTCGACTCTCTGACTTTGAAAAGTTTCGATTCCTTGACTTTAAGAGTCTTATTGACGGTGGCATCATTGTGCAACAATCTGCTGTCAACTCTATTCGCTCAATTGACGATCTCACTCCTGCAACATCAAACTGGAAAAATGTCGACTATACCTGTGATCGACAACCTACTCAACAAGAGATAGACGATATGCTCTTTGGCTGGGCAATTGAACACGGGGTCACCTCAAACTCTGTTCTCTATGTTAAAGACGGCTGTACTGTTGGCATTGGCACTGGCGAACAGGATAGGGTCGGGGTCGCAGAAATTGCCGTTCACAAAGCCTACATTAAATATGCAGATATCCTCAGCTTTGATGAACATGGCATTGGATATGCCGACCTGGAACTGGAAATTGCACAGGGAAAGCGAGATGTATCAGAAAAAAATGGTATTGATAGCAAGGTGCTAAAAGATCGTGCTGGACTGCCGGGCTCAGTGATGATATCTGATGCTTTTTTCCCATTCAGAGACGGTGCCGATGTTGGTATATCCCAAGGCATTTCTGCAATATTGCAGGCAGGTGGATCCATGCGTGATTTTGAAACGATCGAGGCATGTAACGAGGCGGATCCTAAGGTTGCTATGATGTTTACAGGACAGCGATCCTTTAAACATTAATTTCCCATCTCCGTAAAAAGGGAAGATAAAAGAGGATAAGTGCCTTACAACAGAAAATAAGTGAGACCTTCGAGGCACTTATCCCGTTTAAGGGGGGGTTAAATCTTCCTTTTCCTATAAAACAGCATCCACCCCAACATATTCCACTCTCTTTAGATATTGAGGTGTGCATTGTTTTATCGCCTGCAGGGTTGCTTCGTAGGGATGGCCAATACCAATAGCGACGCCCTTCTTCTCAGCAATCTCAGTCAGCTGCTTTAGCTGTTCGCAAATAGTTTCTACTTCTTGAATATTGTCTAAGAAAACATCTCTACGACCACTTTTCACCTCCAACTCTTGAGCCAGGGATAAACCAACGCTGGCTGAGGTTGTATAACTGTCGATAAAAACCAGACCCTGGGATTTAACCTGCTGCAAAAGCGTACGCATTGCCGTGTCATCCTCAGTAAAACTAGACCCCATATGATTATTAACACCGATTGCATAACGAACTTCCATAAGGCACGACTGAAACTTTACAATTTGATCTTCAGCTGAATCCTCTAAATACAGAGCCCCAGGGCCAGGATTCCAATGGGGGTCTTTCGCTTCCAAAGGCAGATGGAGTAAAATGGTTTGTTTCAAATCGTGGGCAAGCTGTTCTAGGTCTCTTGCAAATGGGGCAAAGGGTAGAAAGGAAAAGGTCAGTTTAATTGGTAACTGCAGAAGGCTGTTGCCAACATCCCCATGATAGCCCATATCATCTATAATAATAGCCACCTTGGGCCGTTTATGACGCTGAGAGCCACTACTGCGGTCTATATCCCTGTGTTGAGGTGGATCCGGCTCTTCGAAAATAATACCTGCGGGTTGTTTCTGCACGGATTCACTGGCAAAGACAGTCCTAAAAAATATCACATAGGCCACAGTGCCTATGGATACAACAAGGAGGACAAAAAGAGCAATAGACACCACTATTCCTCTTAAATGGGAAACAAACCACCCCTGCTTTGGCGTGATTTTTCTCTTTCTCGCTGCTGTTTTTTTTCTAGGTAGCATTAATTGAGTTTAAGCCCGGTAAACGGAATATAACCCTCAGGAGTAAAGCTTTACAATAAACATTACTTCTCTCTTGTGATGACAAATCTGGCGAGTTCTACTAATAGTTTTTTCTCAGTAGATACCCCGCCTGAGGAAAAAATCTGCAATTGTTTTTCCGCAATGATCACCGCCTCTTCAGCCTTTATTTTTGCTGTAGTAAAACCGTCATACCTCTCTATCAACAGAGAGACCTCATCAAAGGAGCTACAGCGCAATTCGTTGTTTGACAATATTTCAAATAACCTTTGTTTATCCTCTTTCCCTGCTCTGTTAACCGCAATAATAACAGGTAGAGTCATCTTTCCCTCTACGAGATCATTGCCTAGCTTCTTTCCTGTTTTACCTGGATCCCCCTGGTAATCAAGCAGATCATCAATAATCTGAAAGGCACGACCGAGATTTTCCCCATAGCTTCTTAATGCCTCAACGTACCTCTCGTCACCTCCCGCATAAATTGCACCAACTTCACAGGCAGAAGCAATAAGGAGACCTGTTTTACCCATGACAGCATCGTAGTAATCCAATTCACTGAGATTATACTTTTGAGCGTTTCTCAGCTGCATAAATTCCCCATCAACCATTCCTTTTGTCGCTCTGCAAAAACTTCTTAACCCGGCCTCTCCTGCTAATTGTCCCACCAGAGCCATAGAATGGGCATGGAGGAAATCACCTGCTAAAATCGCAGCAACCGTACCAAATTTTTTAAATACGGAGGATTTCCCTCTGCGAATCTCAGACTGATCAATAATATCATCATGGAACAGAGTTGCTGCATGTAGATACTCAAAAGCAATGCCAAGGCGATACTGCTCCTCGCTCTGGTTTCCGCAAAGACGTGCCCCCAAAACTGCTAGCAGAGGACGAATTCGTTTCCCTCCATTAAACAGACCGTAGTCCAGGACCTCACTTAGCAGCGCATCTATGTCACCATGAAGTGCAGAGAGATCGGCCCTCATGCACTGATCAACCTTGGCTGCTTCAGTCTTTATCTGGTTCAAAAAACCCAGCATAAATGTGTTATTTTGCATTAGCTCCCCATCTCTTGTCCAACCTGTTTATCCATGCTGCGAAAAAAATAGTCTATCTCATCCAGCTCCCGAGAAACTCGAGAAGACGGTAAGCTCTTCAAAAAAGTCTTTCCATAACCCTTTTTAAACAACCGAACATCCATTATTGCAACAACTCCACAATCACTTGCGGACCTCATCAATCGACCAACACCCTGCCTCAACGTAAGAACTGCCCTGGGCACCTGGAAGCTAAAAAATGGATTTCCCCCATCCGCCTTAATTCTTTCAATGCGTGCATTTAAAACTGGATCACTGGGTACCTCAAACGGTAGTTTATCAATCACAACACAACTAAGTGAATCACCCACGACATCCACCCCTTCCCAGAAACTTGCCACAGCGACCAGTACCGAATGAGTTTCCTCTCTAAATTTCGCCAGCAAAGAGTTCCTCGACTCCCGACCCTGTACAAGCACAGTATAATCAAGTTTCTCCTGAAGAACTTCAGCTATATCGTTCATCCCTCGAAAACTGGTACACAACACAAGTGCCCTTCCCTGGCTCATATACAAAATCTCTAAAATTCGCTCTCCAAGATGAATCGGATAATTATCATCAGCGGGTTCCGGAAACTCTGATTCAGGAATATAAAATAGGGATCTCTTTTTATAATCAAACGGGGAATTAAATTTAAAAAAAGAAGTGCTATCACCCAACCCCAGGCGCCTTTGCAAGTAAGAAAATGAACCTGCACTGGATAAAGTTGCAGAGGTTAAAATGCAAGTATCAACATTTGAGTAAAGATTTTCTATGAGGGATGGTGCAACTTCAATTGGAGTTGCGGAAATTAAAATAGCCCGCTCTCGCCTCTCAAACCAGCGTACATAATCTTCTTCTCCCTCCCCTGATCCAAGGGCAAGATCTTTTAAGCCAGCCTCAAGTTCTTCCGCTCTTTTTATATACACATTCCAATTTTCACTATATTTACCGTAGTCACTTAATGTATCAGCAAGCCTTACGATACTTTTAAGCAGAAGCCCCACACTATCCTGCCACGCCTCGTCTGAAAATTCCTTGATAAAAGACTGCAGATGGAAACGTCCGATTTTCGAGGGGAATATGTCTGTAAAGCTATCAATCCTCCTCTTTACTCCGCTGAGGATGGAAAGCAGTTTATCAATGCTTTCAGGAGGAAGATCAAGCTTACACTGTTGTTCTATGTCACCTAACAGGTCAAGCAGTTGATATTGGCTGAAACTTTTCCCAAAAAAGGTACTGGCTACATTCTCTATATGGTGAGCTTCGTCAAAAACAACCGCCTCATACCGAGGAAGTAACTCCCCATATCCATTTTTTCTAAGGGCAAGATCAGAGAAGAAAAGATGGTGATTAACAATCAACAGTTGAGCAGCACCTGCCCTTTTACGTAGTCTGGTAACAAAACAGCCGGAACCCTCTGGACAATCGCTACCCAGGCATTGACTGGAACGGGCTGAAATCTTAGACCAGAAGGATGATTTTTCTCCGAGCCAACCAAGTTCGGCGCGGTCCCCCACCCTCGTACTTTTAAGCCATGTATCAATTTTTTCAATATTTGGATTCTCTATGAGAGAAAGCTGCGGATTGGAATGATACTGATACCACCTGTATAAACAGAGATAGTTTTCCCTGCCCTTAACACAAACAGCAGCAACAGATTCCTCCAGAATTTTCTCAACCAGAGGAATGTCTTTTTCAATAATTTGATCCTGCAGATTTAGAGTGGCAGTGGAAATAACCACTTTTTTACCGGAAAGAACAGCTGGGATTAAGTAGGCCAGGGTTTTTCCTATACCCGTCTCTGCCTCTATGACTACCACGTTACTGCCAGGGGTCTCACTGGCATCAGCATCCTGCCCACCACATGCAAGTGCTAAAACTATCGCTTCCGCCATCGCCTCCTGGCCATCTCTTTTTTCAAAACCAGGAAAGCAGGTTGCCAACGGGCCTTCATAACTAAAAATATCACCTAACTCCATGGTATGATAGACTCATAGGTAGAAATGGTTACAATAAACTTCATATTTGAGGGCTATGAAGTTCACTTTGTCAAATTATTATAAGGATGCCATTATACACCAGAATTAAAATCGCGGTAATGTGATTATTATTTTTCTCCTAACCCGAATATATCGGAATTTTTTAAAATGCCTGGATAAGTACCTTCACTAAAATTATTTTCTGCGTTATTGTAACAGAGAATATGTTGGGAGAAATAACCTTTACCTTTCAGAGACGTTATGGTTGAAATTTTCTCTACTCAGGACTCCGCGGCCTCAAACCCTTCCGAGCTGCTCTCAGCGGGTGAACTGGTGGCTGTTGTGGACGACTCTCCTGAGGTAGTCCTTCTCCTTAGCCACTATCTCAATGCCCAGGGCCTTAATGTTGTACATGCGGGAAACGCCAAAGAACTTCAGACTCTACTCTCCAAGCATAAAATTGCCCTGCTCCTTCTCGATATTGGTTTGCCCGACAAAAATGGTGATGAAGTCTTAAGAGATGTCGTCCCATCAAATCCTGACCTTGGAATCATCATGGTCACCGGAACCATCGACATTGAAGTAGCACTTGAGTGTTTACGACTAGGTGCTGATGACTATCTCACCAAACCTGTCACCTTAAATCAATTCAACCATACAGTTATTAACACCCTCCAGAAACGGCGTTTGATGATCAACAGTAAAGCGTACCAGAAAGAATTGCAGATCACCAACACGAGAATGCGATTCCTGCACCACCTCAACCTCAAAATGAATACCGCCTACCTCAATACCTTTGAGTTAAATAGTGTACTCCAGGCAATTCTGATAGGGATAACTGCTGATGATGGATTGCGATTTAATAGAGCATTTCTTGCCTTATACAACACTACTCAAGATGTACTGGAAGGAAGGGTTGCCATAGGCCCTTCCACCCAGGAAAAAGCTGGCGAAATTTGGCATTCGCTCAAAGAACAGGGTTTACAGCTTGACAGAATACTTGAAACAATAACTGAAAATCCAATTCCAGAAGACATTGAAGTCAACCTAACAGTACGGCAATTATCGGTCCAGGCTGCAGATTATGAGCATGTACTCATCCAGTCAATCCAAAGAAGAAAACCGATATTTGTTCAACACGGAATAGCACCAAACTGTAAAGTACCAGATGAACTAATAGAAAAATTGCAGGAATCATCTTTTGTAGTGGTTCCCCTCTATTCTCCCAGTCAGGATTTTGGCGTCATCATAGTTGATAATCACATAACCAAAAAACAGATCAGCTATTCAAAAATTAATGACCTTGAAATATTTGCAAGTCAGGCAAGTATTGCCATTGAGCATAGCCATCTTTACGAGGAAATGGCTAACAAAATTGCTGCTCTTGAGATGGTAACCAGTGAACTTGAAAAAAATAGAGATCTCCTTATCAATGCGGAGAGGGAATCAACTATAGGTAGAATGTCTTCACAGCTTCTGCACACTATAAGGAATCCACTCACCTCAATAGGCGGTACTTCTCGTCTGCTTAGCAGAAAGACAAAGGATCCATATTTAAATAAATTCTTAAAAATTATTACTGAAGAAACAATTAAAATTGAGAGGACTCTCGATGATCTTTTTACCTACGTTATTGATACAAAGGTCAACTTGCATCCACATCCAATTTATTCTCTTGTGAGAAAAATCATGATGGTCTTTTACACCACACTAAAAGACCAATCCATTGAGTATATTTTATCACTTGAAAGCCCAGGTCCTGTTGTCCCGCTTGATGAAAATAAGATTAGACAGCTGTTCCTGCATCTGATCAGAAACAGCATTGAAGCCATGCCAACAGGAGGAACCTTGAACATCGATGGCAAAGTGACAGAGGATAGTATTTCAATATCGATACAAGACTCTGGTAGTGGCATTGCAGGGGAAAATCTTCGCCATGTTGCTGATCCCTTTTTTTCTACAAAAACAAAAGGTAACGGCATGGGGCTTGCGCTTGTAGAGCAAATAATTAAGGCCCACTCGGGAACCTTTCAAATAGACAGCAAACTATCTGAGGGCACGGTTGTAACCGTAAATCTTCCCAGATCAATCTCGAAAAGCAGAGAGAACCGCTCCTGTTAGGGCTATGATTGCAATTGTTATAAATGCCACCTGCAGCGCTGACATAAATGTACTCTCATTGACTGCGCTATAAGAAGAGAGTGTCGCACCATCATTATAAAATTTATAAAGAAATGAAAAGAGAGAGGCTGCAAAAGTTGCACCAACAACCATGCCGAAATTCCTGGCAGTCGCAAGAATCCCTGAAGTTACGCCAAGGTACTGATCCTCAACCCTTGATAAAACAGATGCACTATTGGGAGAGAGAAAAATTGACTGTCCCGCCCCAAGGACCCCAAGGACAAGAGCCACTTCTTGCAGCGAAGAGGTGTGAGAAAGAGTAGCAAGCCCACAAAGAGCAAAAAAAGTTACAAATAAACCCGTCGATGTTAATAGTTTTGCTCCAATTTTATCATAAAGATAGCCAGAACTTGGTGACAAAACCATAAGAGTTGCCGGAACAGCCATCATCACAACTCCAACTTTAGCAGTTGATACTGCGAGAACATATTCTAAATAAAAGGGAATCAGGACCAAAACAGAAAAGAGCACTGCAAAAGATATGGTTGCGCAACTGACGGCTATCCAATAATATTTCTTCAGAAAGAGCCGCATCGGAACAATTGGATTTTGACTCTTTTTTTCAAGACGTATAAAGACAATGATTAATAGCAGAAGCAACACAGCAATTATAATAGTGCTACTACTCCATGTACGACCTATGCGGTTGAGTAACAGTATTCCAAGAATCGCGATACCCACCCAGCAGAGCCCACCCTTTAAGTCAAATTGTTCTACAGTCGTTTGTTCTTTTGATGGCAACTGGTTACGCATAAGGAAAAAACCTATAACAAAGACCAGAGAACTGACAAATGACGACACAAGAAAGGTTTCTTTCCAACTGTACAAAAGAAGTATCTGCCCACTGACAAAAGGCCCTGCTAAAAGACCACAAGCCGTGGCAATTCCAACAAGACCGAGACTTCTACCTAAGTGTGTTGCAGGAAAACTCTCTTTAATAATTGCAGGCCCGGACGACATCATCATTGCCGCCCCCAGTGCCTGGATAAAACGACTACAGAGTAAAAATTGAAAAGTCGAGGCAAGGTAACACGCGAAAGCACCAGCAGCAAAAATTGACAATCC
>JAAELB010000189.1 GCA_024227155.1 Desulfobulbaceae bacterium | reverse complement strand
GCTTGCAGGCGTGTGGTCAGGTTGGCGCCACCGGCGTCGCTGTCGGCGATGCTGATTCCGCTGATTGCTGTTGTGGTCTCTTCGGCTATGGTCTGGGTGCCGGGCACGGTGTTGACCGGTGCGTCGTTGGTGGCACCGATATCTACGTTGGCCGTACCGAAGTCGTTATCCGTGCCGCCGCCGCTGCCGGTATTGCCGTTGTCGTTTACGTTGATCTGGATTGTATCGACGTCATCACCGTTTGTGCCGGGTGTGCCGTGCAGGTAGGTGATGTTGCTGGCGGTGTCGAGGTAATTGTTCAGATCGGTCAGCGTACCGGTCAGGGTGCGGGCCGTGCTGGTGCCGCCGAGGGTGATGCCGGTTCCGGCTGCGGCAGTCAAGTCGCCGCCGGTGCTGGTGGTCAAGGTCATCGTCAGGCTGCCACTGGCTGCGTCGACGTCGCTCAAGTCGATCGATGAAAGATCGACGTTGCTCGATACATCTTCGGTGACTGTGATATCTGTTGGCAGAGATCCTACATTGGTCGGATCGTCGTTGGTAGCTGTGATGTTAATCGTCTGGCTGTTGGTGCCTTCTTCACTTGTGCCATCGCCGGTCAGGCCAGGATCGGTGCCAGTGTTACCTGCATCGTTGACCGTGACGGTGAACGTCGTGGAGGCGCTCGGCGTTTCAGAGCTGTTGAGGTAGTTGATCGTACCCGTACTGGAATCATCGAGCAGGCTGTTGATCTGGGCGATTGTACCTGACAAGGCAACTGTACCCGTGCCATTTCCGCTGTCGATCGTGACTCCACTATCGCCGCTCACAACTGTGACTACGCCTTCGACAGCTGTCAAGGTTGCGGTAGCTCCGCTGCCCGCTTCATCCACATCGCTGACACCAAAACCAGTGCCTTCGATCGCCAGGTCAACCTGCTCGGTTGCCGCCAGGGCACTGCCTGGTGCGCTGACCACAGGAGCATCATTGACCGCCGTCAGATCAATCTGGATGTTGTCGATATCCTGCTGGGCTCCGCCACTGCCGGTGTTGCCCAAATCGTTTGTAGTAACTGTAATTGCATCGGCCGCCGTGCCGATCACGTCGGTGTTACCGGTGTAGGTAACCGACGAAAGCGTGGCGTTGATGTCGGTGATCGAGCCCTGGATCGTCAGGTCGCCGCTGCCATCGGCACCGGCTGAGATTGTGGCGCTTCCGGATAGAGTCACATTCATAATACCAGCCGTGACTTGCAGGCGGGTAGTTAGGTTGGCGCCACCGGCGTCGCTGTCTGCGATGCTGATTCCGCTGACCCCAGTTGTTGTTTCCTCTGC
>JAAELB010000188.1 GCA_024227155.1 Desulfobulbaceae bacterium | reverse complement strand
TTCTTGTTACTATTCTTAATATATCTTCTCAGATATATCAGGATTGTTTGATAGATATTCAATTTTCAATGTACAAATACATGATATGAAGAACCGGTGCGACTTGCGCAAAACTTGCGTAGAATAAGGAGTGAACCAGCGACGTGTCCACAAGACACTAGATGGTTTCGACTTATTCCTAGAAAGTTTAGGTTCGTATTCAAATATCATCTTATCTAGTTGAACACGAGATCCATTTCTTAGGAAAAATGATGAACTGCCTTGTGTGTCAAGCACACTGCGTCAGTTCCCTATTTTTCTACAGAAATGTCGGCAAGCCGAACATCTCTTTGTATCCTAGATAATGGAGCCTAGCGGGATCGAACCGCTGACCTCCTGCGTGCAAAGCAGGCGCTCTCCCAGCTGAGCTAAGGCCCCGTACATGTGGATGTACTCTTATCGTTATTGAGTTTGTTTTACAAAACCCCTCAAAATTAAAGAAGACTAACGTACAGGTTTCCGTAACTAAATAAAGGTACCATTAACCTTATCGGCTAAATTGTACTCGGGCTAAAAGCTTGTGATTTAGATAACCCTCCTTGTATGCAAGCATACTGCGTTGGGTTCCTAAAATCAAGTCGCTTTTAAACGCCCTCCGTTACTTAGTTTTTCCTTAGAAAGGAGGTGATCCAGCCGCACCTTCCGATACGGCTACCTTGTTACGACTTCACCCCAATCATCTATCCCACCTTAGGCGGCTGGCTCCAATTGGTTACCTCACCGACTTCGGGTGTTACAAACTCTCGTG
>JAAELB010000187.1 GCA_024227155.1 Desulfobulbaceae bacterium | reverse complement strand
GTCTAAACAAAGAGATATTACGTAGAACACGGGTTGCTACTCTTTTCCCAAACACAGCATCCTGCTTACGGCTTGTATCAGCTGTAGTTATGGAGATATCTGAAGATTGGGAAACAGGGAGGGCTTATCTCAATATGGAATCTTAGCCTTTTTATTGGAGCCCCGTCGGAGACGCCTCTCCGTCATCGCCACCTCCAGGTCAAGTACCGGCTTTCAAAGTTGTCAAGACTGCGAGGAACGAGCACCGAAGGCTTGGTCTTTACAACTTTGAAAGACGGTACTACTTGCGGAGTAAATAACCTCGGAAGGATTTGTCGAATTTACAGAAAAGAAGTTGCTTTATCGTCCTGTCCTCTGTCTTATTCAAAAAAATCCATGTACGCTCTTGATAATGAAATTATTTAAAAGACTCCTATAAAGATATCAACCGATTATGGGTTGATATAATTTTTAATGAGAATGGTGTTTATATCAGGTAGTATAGTATTACGAGCTGAAGGAAAACGAGACTCAATCAGGCT
>JAAELB010000186.1 GCA_024227155.1 Desulfobulbaceae bacterium | reverse complement strand
TGTACTTGCATACGTTGCTTACGTTTGGAAACTCATGGATGCAAAAAAATTAACTGAAGAAGAAATAATTAATGAAGAATCATACTAAAGGAGATTATATTTATGAATGCTCTACTCTTGATATTATATGTAGTTTTAATAGCAGTCTCGTACAAGGGGATTTTTTTCGCTCTAAATAAAACAAAATTATTATAATTAGTGTAAGATTTTGCTTTTAACCAGATCTGATTATGGTATAAATAAATATTGTAAATTGTAACTAATATTTAAGGAGATTTGAAATGGACAAATATGTATGTGGCCCTTGTGGTTATGTTTATGACCCGGCAGAAGGCGATCCTGACAATGACATTGATCCTGGAACAAGTTTTGATGATCTTCCAGATGATTGGGCTTGCCCCATCTGCGGCGCAGCAAAAGATGACTTTGAAAAAGAATAAATAATTAAACTTGCCAGGCAATGTATTCTCTATTGCCTGGCGAATACTCTAAGGCAAATTGCCATTTGAATTTCGGAACAAAAATTGCATTTTTAGTCTATG
>JAAELB010000185.1 GCA_024227155.1 Desulfobulbaceae bacterium | reverse complement strand
TGGATGATATTGCTTATCAAATGAGTGATAATGAAGCCGCAAAACAACTTAACGAGGAGAAAGCTAAACTCTTTAAAACCATCTTTGGACGGAAATGATCAGGCTCTCATCTCGGTATCATTTCTGTATTGGAATAGACTGTTGAGAACATGAACGGGTTGCAGGGTAGTGCACGAGCTTTTTGCCTTTCTATATGTAGAGGCGTTACCCTTTGAAGCGTTGATTCATCCTTAACTTAGGATTTCGCCCCCTACCGGAACAGACCCCTAGTGGCCTGAGTCAATCCCATATTTAGGAAATTTTACGGGCTTCAACCGCAGGCATTTCAGTTCCAAAAGGGTCAGTACCACCATCGCCTTTTATTATTTGATTGCAACCTGAGTTTAACTTGCCACCGTAACTATGGCAGTCAGGGCACCATGGGCTGTATAAAACCAGATAGTTGTCTGAAATATACCACTCATATTCCATATCTTCCAAGTGGTCTAAAGAAGATGAACTTATAGCTCCATTT
>JAAELB010000184.1 GCA_024227155.1 Desulfobulbaceae bacterium | reverse complement strand
GAAGAGAAGAAACAGCCCCGATGCACTTGATACCTTGCTCGAATATGACCGTGGGCGAGGTGCATATTATGCGTCCCTGCTTTGTGAAGGAAGAGTTGATGTCTTTGACATATGGTTGGGAAAAATTCGGAATCTTGGTACATTGTCCGAGCGAGAGTTACAGCAACTTGCACGTGAATTTCGGTCTGCTGCTGATTTCATCGAAGCTCATCCCTTCCCATATGGTGCTTCCATTACATCTAGAAAGCAAACCTCTTGAAGAACCTAGGAGTCTGTCTGACTATGCCCTTGTTCCCCATTTTTTCGTTATTTTTAGAAAATCAATGCTCGCAGGTAAGTGAAAACTCCGATATCAACATATGGCTGTGCTTAATTTCCTAAAAATGCCTTAATCTGAGAAAAAATGACTATAGTCCGACGGACTCCTGGAGTCTGTAAACCGTTATTCCGAAAATGGGGTTTGAAAAATGTTGCGCATTACTACTTGATATCGAAGCCATTACATCAACTGAATTTTATCTTTTGGGAATTTGGGTAATACTTTTTTCCAGGATCAACTCATAGGATTGTGTGACACTGCATGGCGGATTAAAGTTGTGGCAAAAGCAGCAAGGAAACGATATGAACGTCAAATGGATCATTCTAATATTAATGCTGGCAACAAACGTTTCGGCTCAAGACTGCACATACGGTGGGGAATACAGCTGGACAACGTGCTACGGGTTGGAAAATGCCATTATCGAGGTGGCTACTATCAAAGGTGTTGACATGATCGAGGAACCGCTCGGCCTGCCTAATGAAACATCTCGCATTGCTGGTGCCGCTGCATGTGTTG
>JAAELB010000183.1 GCA_024227155.1 Desulfobulbaceae bacterium | reverse complement strand
GCTCCTCCAAATGTATGCATGGAAATGTTGGACACTTTAGCATCAGATAAGTTACGTTAAATTTGAAATTTTCAACAGTAAATTTTGCTTTCGTTTTGGTAACTGTTTAAAGTATGTGCCTGTCAGTCATTTAATAGTTGTAATTTGACTACTTGAATAAATAATTTGGTAACATAATTACAAAAATGTTGCTTTCATTTATTAGTAAATGTAAGTTGAATATTAAGATTTGGATTGATATTATATACTTAAGTGCATTCTTATTGATATTGACAATATGCTGCTGTAATGTTTTGAATGTATAATGTTGGTTAATGTATTTACCATTTACTATGTGGTGTGAAAGTGTATCAATGAGATTCCCAATTAGTATTTATCATTGTTGGCAATTGCTATTTTTAATGTTTAAGAATGTATATTGATTAATGTATTGTCATTTAGTATGTGATTGAAGTGTATATATGAATAAGTTCCCTTTATCATGATCATAACCATTAGTCTTCATTACACAATATTGTAGAATAATTGTTATTCTATATTAAATAAACTGTTTTGCTCAATGATACTGTTGTAAATATAGATATATCAGTCATTATTATAGTTGTAATTTGATTTTACCTGCATATAATTTGGTTTTACTTGCATATAATTAGATATAGTGAACAAATGATTGTTACATTTGGTAGCCCTTTTTGTAAATACAATGTTCACACATGTATTTGGATACATATTTTAACCACCTATAATTAATTCTCCATTCTTCCGACAGGTAGACTTGTTGCGATGAAGCTATTACCATCCACAAAGTGTTGTAACATTCAAATTACCATGAGCACAAATGTTCAGTTCACAAGTACAAATGTTGGACAATTTAGCATCAGATAAGTTATGTTAAATTTGAAATTTTCAACAGTAAACTTTGCTTTGGTTTTGGTAACTGTTTAAAGTATGTGCCTGTCAGTCATTTAAAAGTTGTAATTTGACTACTTGAATAAATAATTTGGTAACATAATTACAAAAATGTTGCTTTCATTTATTAGTAAATG
>JAAELB010000182.1 GCA_024227155.1 Desulfobulbaceae bacterium | reverse complement strand
TTCCGCTCCTTGATATATTGCGTACAGGTATGTGCGGCCTCCTGAAGTTTGGCAGGGCACGCACTTACTACGATCAATGTTTCATCGGGGAAATCATCAGCGAACTTGAAGTGGAACCTGATTAGGTTCTCTATCTTTTCAAACTCAGTGTCTGTCTCTTTAGGTAGGGCATCGAACCGGGAGCAATACTCGGTGTAGATGGTGTCCAAGATGTATGTGAACAATCCGTCTTTGCTTTTGAAATGATAGTGGATAAGGGGTTCGGTGACACCGGCATACAATCCAATACTTGCCGTGCTGGTGGCATCAAAGCCATTTTGAGCAAACAGTTTTATGGCAGCGTCTATGAGTGCCTGTTTCTTTTTCAAGGACATCCATCCTAAGTTGTTGGAGGGGAGAATCTATCCCTTAGATTGGTAATTGAATCGGTGGGTTAAATCAAGAACAAAATTTAACACCTTCTAAGGGATTTCTATTGACAGTGACCAGTGTATCCCTGTATTAATCCGTAACCTACCAAGATTTCACTACAATACATAGAGGCCCACATGGCACTTACCAAGAAAGCAATCGCAAGGGTTGTCAATGAAGGCACAGGTGTGCCTTTCGGGCAAGCATACAAGCTTGTGGAAACCACCCTTGGAATCATCAAGAACACACTGGCATCTGGTGAGGATGTTCTGGTCAGTGGCTTCGGAAAGTTCAAGGTCAATGAGAAGTCGGCCCGAAGAGGGAGGAACCCTCAAACGGGTGAGTCGCTGATCCTGAAGCCACGAAGGGTAGTTACGTTTCAGTGCTCGGGTAAGTTGAGAGATAGACTCAGACCTTAAAGGGGGAATCGAACATGGCAAAATCGAAAAAGAAAGCAGATCGAGACATTGAAAAGGGCTACACGACTCAGCAAATGGTAGCCAAATTGCGAAGGCTTGCTGATTGCCTTGAGATCGGTAAACAATTCAAGATCCAAATAGCCAATGAAAAGATCTCTGTCCCTGCTGGAGCAACGTTTAACATTGAGCATGAGCGAGAAGGAAAGATGGAAGAGGTCGAATTTCAGTTCAAGTGGAAACGGAGTTAGGTCTCATATACAGCCATGAAATGCCCCTTTTGCCAGAATGCTTCAATACCGGATGAATCAGGCCCAGTATCTTGTCCTGTTTGCATGGCAAGCTTCCTTATTGATGACCGGGGGAAATGTATATTTGTTGATCTGAGTACTCCCCGTATTCCTCTGGATGGGGTCTATTGCCCAAACTGCGGCTTGATACAAGGGCATGAAAATGAATCCTGTTACCTGTGTGCAGAACCCTTGGACGTCACGGTTCACTGATCTGATAGGCGATATACCAAATGATCGTCCCATATGAAGAATTGAGTACTGAAGCTTTGCGTGGCCTTATAGAGGAATTTGTCACTCGCCCCGGCACCGATACCGGTTACACGGAAGGAAGCCTGGAGGCTAATGTTGAAATGGTCTTGATGCAACTCAAACTTGGTGATGTTCTTGTTGTGTATGATGCCATCACACAGACTACGAACCTTATACCCAAGAGCAAATTAAAAGAGGTCAATAAAGCCAGATAGAGTTAAGTAAGCTGAAGGAGAGGCTTAATGGTAAATAAATTCTAAAGGAAGAATCCCCATTATAGTATTTTCGGTAGAGGTGATCCATCTTCAAGAAAGACAAACAATCTAAGAAAAGGAGAAGGAACATGGCTAAAATTGAAGATCTTATGAGGGACTGTTTGAAGGCTATGGAAGAAGGCAAGAATGTCGAAGCAGCTGACTTTTTCGCAGATGACGGTGTTT
>JAAELB010000181.1 GCA_024227155.1 Desulfobulbaceae bacterium | reverse complement strand
TGACATTAACAACCATTTTTCTCATTTCTGGGGTAAATTCAACACCCTGAAAAGACATATTCAGCCTCTGTGTTTTTATGATATATCAAAACGAATTCAACTTATTTTGATAGTACCATAGGCACGTGAAGTCTGTCAATTTTAGTACGAAGTCAAATGAAATTGACTATAACGCCGAAGTATCAAAAGCTGAAGAGGCCGTAGAAAAAGCTAAAAAGTACAAAGGTCTCACTCTAAATGTTACCTGGAATAAAGGTCTAATGGCCCAGGAATTGTTGTTGTATTCCGCGCCACTTTGGGAAAAATTGACAGGTATTAAAGTCAACCTTATTCAGTTGATGATCCATGAGACCTATCCTGCTATTGAGGCAGAACGTAAAAACAATTCGTCCTTTTATGATGTGATCAGTATTACTCCCAGTCGTCTGCCTGACTATACTGAAATTAAGGCTCTGGAACCACTGGACAGTTATATCGACCGCCACGGGTTCAGGTCAGAGTTGGACGATATCGCCCCCCAGTACCGTGACAACTGGATGACCTGGGAGGATAAGATTTATACTATTCCCGATGACGGAGATATTATATTTTTATATTACAGGAAAGACCTGTTCGAAGACTCAGAGAATAAATTACTGTTTAAATCTCAATATGGCTATGATCTTGCTCCGCCGAAAACATGGATCGAATTCGACCAGATGGCTGAATTTTTCACCAATAATTTTTCACCGGATCTATATGGCTGCGCCATGATTCATGACAGTCTTTCTTTTTATTTTTTTGAGGAGCGCTTCAGGGAGAATGGGGGGCGCTTCTTTGATGAAGAAACCATGAATGCATCCATTAATTCCGAAATCGGTATAAAAACTTTGACCCAGATGGTCAACAGGGTGAAGTATATGCCCCCTGATGCAGGACGCTGGGGGTTTATGGATGTGTTACAAGCCTTTATCAGTGGCAAAATTGCCATGACAGAGTTTTGGCCCCCGTTAGGTCGATGGTCCGAAGGATATGGAACAGACGGTGAGCAACTTTCCTGGGTGCCCAAGAGTGAGGTTGCGGGCAAGGTTGGTTACGCAGTTACTCCCGGCGGATATTCTGCTCTTGCAGCAGGATTTGGTCTTTCCATATCAGCAGACAGCAGAAACAAAGAGGCTGCTTATCTTTTTATTCAATGGCTCTCAAGTAAAGAAGTTAGCCTGAAGCGAGTGCAGATCCCCTACAGTTTGCGAGATCCATACCGAACAAGCCACTATAACAGCCAGGAATACAAAAACCTTTGGGCAAATGCGGGGGACTATCTTGAGTTAATGAAGACTGCCGGAAAATCTTCTTTACTGGATTTGTCATTGTACCAGGTAAACCGTTATGAAATAATTTTGACAGAAGCTCTCAATCATGCATTTACCGAAGAGATTTCTGCAAAAGTTGCCTTGGATAATGCTGCGAGGTTATGGAATGGACTGACAAACTATATCGGAGTTGAAAAACAGAGAAAAGCATACAAAGAATGGGCGCAGCGCCCCAACGCATATCCTCGTTAATGTCATTTAATTAACCCCGTTAGACGGGAAAATAAGACGGGATAAGTGCCTCGAAGGTCTCACTTCGTTCACTATCTGGTGGTAAAAGTAACTTCACGATTTCATAAAGTGTTCCTGAGTTTCTCGGAGTCTGCGCTACCTGTTTTTTATGGCAGAAGTTCAGGAATAAGGCACTAAAGGAGAGGGCAGGTGTTATCTTCAATTCGGTCAAAAGCAGTTATTTTTACAACGCTTATTGTCTTTCTGACTTCATTTTTTTCTGTAGCTGCAGTCATTTTTATCAATATCTCTCAGATCAAGAAAGATAATCATAGTAAGCTTCAGTCTGCTGTTACAATCTTTGCCCGTAATTTCGGCACAATGCCGCAAATGCTCAATGAAAGAATGCGTACGTTTATGTCAGATGAGGATCTGGCAACACATATTCTGCAGTCTATTAATGCTGGGTGGACGCTGGAACTTGGGCTTTCCTTTACAGGTGATTTCCATAAAATCGAAGAACTGCTATTGAATAATAGTGATATAGACCGATTTGCCTTTTACTTTAGTCCAGGCAAGAACAAAAGTGAGACACTGGCGCTCTACCATAGCAACTCCGATGACGGTATTGTCATGGTGGAAGGTGAAAAGCATTACAAAAAATTGAAATTTGGCAGAAAGGAGATTGAAAATAATCACCTCTATCCTGAAGAACTTATATACGCGCAAGGTTTTTCACTTAGAGCTGAAAAAGACGGAATGTTTCTTGTCGCTCAGTATCTATACGAACTTGATCAGGGTGCTACAAGCCTAAAAAACCACATAGGCTATTTTATTGCAGAGCACTCTCTGAGCCTCGACCTTGCAAATTTAGGAGAAGATTTAGGCGTACGCATTAATATTTTTGATGCCGAAGGAAAAATGGGTGAGGGCAAAATTGACTTCGAATCTCTTGATATAAAGAAACTTTCTGTAGCCGAAAATAAGTTTCTGGAAATGGAAGATGCGGGTGGAAACTCATATGATGCGCTAATCTTGCCTTTAAGCTATGACAGTAAGAATTTGGGGTATGTGTCTGTCAGTATCCCACATAAAGAGACTACCGATCAAATCATCCAGGAAATCTCTTTGTTGTTTATAATTTCCATTGGTGTTTTATTGTTTGTGACCCCACTTTCCTGGATTCTGGTCAGTCGATGGTCTGCTCCAATTATCAAACTTATGCATGCTGCATCCCAAATTTCCAAGGGAAATTTAGATCAGAAAATAGAAATTTCCAGTAAAGATGAACTTGGTAATCTTGCCAGAAGCTTTGCTGAGATGAGGGATTCCATCAGGAAGACCATTAGAAGCTTGAAAAAGCAGGAAAATGAGTTGCGAGCTCATCGGGAAAGGTTGGAGGAACTTGTCAAAGACAGAACCCTGACCCTTGACAAAGAACTTGCTTATCGCAAAAAATCTGAACTTCGAATAACAAAGTGGAGTCATTTACAAAGCGATCTTTTAGATAATCGCAGTCTCAGTGATAAGTTACAGTCAGTAACCCATGGAATGGTGGATATATTTGACGCTGATTTCATAGTTGCAAAAAGTGGTCTTCAGACTCTGGAGAGAGTTCGAAAGAACAACGATATAGATCTTATTCTTCTGGATGTAATGATGCCGGAAATGAACGGGTACGATGTGATCAAACACCTTAAGAATGACGATGCAACAAAAGATATTCCCGTCATCTTTATTACAGCACTCAATTCGACAGAAGAGGAAGAAAAAGGGCTGAATCTTGGTGCTTCAGATTATATCACGAAGCCTTTTCATCCCGCTATTGTCAAACTGAGGGTGGAGAATCATCTCTGTTTTGTCAGGCAGCGCAAAATGCTGGAGAAATTAGCTGGCTGTGATGGTCTCACTGAAATCGCCAATAGGCGAAGCCTGGATGAAACCCTTGAAAAAGAATGGAGTCGATCGAGCAGGAGCGGCCTACCTCTGTCATTGGCCATGGTAGATGTTGATTTTTTTAAGCTCTTTAATGATAATTATGGCCATGCCCGGGGAGATCAGGTTTTAAAATCAGTGGCAATGGTGTTGAGTTGGGGGATGCGTCGCCCTGCAGATTTCGCTGCCCGATATGGTGGAGAAGAGTTTGTCCTACTATTCCCAGACACCGATACCGATGCAGCAATAGAAAGAGTCGAAATGATCCGGGCCTCAATTGAAGCTCTGGATATACTTCATGAGTATTCGGCTGTAGCACCTACAGTCACGGTTTCCATAGGCATTGCAACCGCTATTGGTACGAGAGATTCTCAGGAAAACTTGTTGATAACTGCAGATACGATGCTATACAGAGCGAAAGAACAGGGAAGAAACAGGGTTGTGTGGAAAGAGTAATAAAATACAGAAACAGATGGAGAATTATATAATGACAGAAGTAAGTATATTTGCAGGTATTTGTGGATTTACCACCTTGGTGCGGAGCGAAGATCAAGGTGGATTTCAGGCTGAGTTGAATCTAGAAAGTGAGTGTCCAAACTGGCAGAGGGTAAATGAGGTTCTTGGCGGAGAGGTTATTAATGTGATGGGTGAACTGTTTAAAGATAAGAAAACCGGTACCTTAAATTCCCAGGTATTGGATGTTAGTTTGAGTACAATTCCACATGTTTCATGCCCTGTAATATCCGGAGTTCTCAAGGCCCTTGAGGTAAGTGTTGGCCTCGCACTGCCAAAAGATGCGCAGATCACTTTTAAATGATCATTCAGTGTAACATTAGGGGACGGGCCGTTTTGGGCTTTACCGCCACAACAACTCCAGTCTCCTACGAGATGGTAACCGTTCACCGCCCCCTTCAAAAGACTGCATAACCAGAGTCCGTAACCGTTCGTCCAGTGCTCCAGGTTCGTTCAAGCTGGTCTCCTGGCTATAGTTGGCTATGCCAGGAGGCCTGATCGGACGAAAATGGGGTGC
>JAAELB010000180.1 GCA_024227155.1 Desulfobulbaceae bacterium | reverse complement strand
TTTTGAACAAAATTCCTATTCTCGGACAAGCTCCTAGGGGCTATACACCAACTCTATAGGGCAGTGATCAGAACCCATAATATCTTTGAGTATGGAAGCGCTGTGAACTTTTTCTCTGGCTTTTCCGTCGACGCAAAAATAATCGATACGCCAGCCGATATTCTTTGTCCGGGCACTGAAGCGATAACTCCACCAGGTATATTGCAAAGGATCCTGATTAAACATTCTAAAAGTATCTATAAATCCGGCCTCTACAAAACTGTCCATCCAGCTTCTTTCTTCCGGTGTAAAGCCAGCATGTTTAACATTATTTTTAGGGTTTTTTAGATCAATCTCTTTATGGGCGACATTAAAATCCCCGCAAAGGATAACGTTCTTTTGCTTTTCCAGAGTCTGGGCGAATTCCTTTAGTTTCTGATTAAAACGAAGTTTGTAATCAAGCCTTTTAAGTTTATCACCACTGTTGGGGAAATAGATGTTGATCAAGAAAAACTTATCAAACTCTAGACTTATCACCCGCCCTTCAGAGTCGAATTCATCATCGCCAAGACCGTACTGCACCTGGAGCGGTTTGAGTCTGCTGTAGAAAGCTACCCCAGAATATCCTTTCTTCTCTGCGCTGTGGAAATACGAGGTGTAGCCTGAGATGTTTTTCAATTTTTCGGAGAGTTGATCCTCCTGTGCCTTGGTTTCCTGTAAACAGACTACATCCGCGTCAAATTCGGGGAGCATATCGATGAACCCCTTCTTTTCAACCGCTCGAATGCCGTTAACGTTCCATGAGATAAATTTGAGATTGCTGTTGTTTTTCATTTTTGCTCCAGGGATTTTGCGGGGCTGCACATCTTTTTTGGGACATTTTTTGTTCAAAGGACATATGTCGCAATGGGGACTGACAGGTCTGCAGATGGATTGCCCAAAAGCGACCAAGAGTGAGTTTACTGGTATCCAATGTTTTTGCGGGAGTTGGTCTCGAAGCACCATCTCGGTTTTGAGTGGTGTGTCGGTATTAACATACTCCCAGATATTCATAATTCTGTGAACATGGGTATCCACACAGATTGCTGGTTTATTAAAGGCAACACTGACAACCAGGTTGGCCGTTTTTCTCCCGACGCCTGGGAGTTTAATCAGCTCTTCTATTGTCTGCGGGACTACTCCGCTAAATTCCTGCATGGCTCCTGGAAGCTTTGCCAGATGTTTTGCCTTGGTTTTATAGAATCCAACAGGATATATCAGTTTAGCGAGGCGGTTTTCATGAATCTGGGAGAGAGATTTAAGATCAGGAGCTTTCTTGAAAAGACGTGCTGAAGCCTGTGCTGTTACCTCATCTTTGGTCCTTGCTGAGAGAATAGTTGCCACAAGAACCTTAAATGGGTCCTTTGTTTGTACTGCTATAAGGTCCACAACAGGAACCTTTTTATCGCGGATTACCTCTCGGACAATATCGAGGAACTTGTCTATATTGATAGTCATATGAAAGTCTTGAATTTCTCAGCCTAAGAAAGAGACAGTTCTTCTTTTTCAAAATCAAGAGTTGCAAAGTAATCCTCGACTGTTTCTGCTCTGCGAATGAGTTTTACCTTCCCTTTTTCTGTGAGCAGTAATTCTTTGGGGCGCAGATTGCCGTTATAATTAAAACCCATGGCTATCCCGTGGGCGCCTGTATCATGAATAACGAGGATATCTCCGTCGTCAATTTTGGGAAGATCGCGTTGTACAGCAAACTTATCGTTATTTTCACAAAGAGAACCGACAACATCAACGACTTCACTGTCTGAAGCATTTTCTTTCCCCAGGATATCAATGTGGTGGTAAGCATCATACATAGCGGGCCGCATGAGAGAACTCATGGAGGCATCTACACCCACGTGGGTGCGGTAGATCTCTTTTCTATTAATGGCAGTTGTAACAAGAACACCGTGTGGCCCGGTCATATATCTGCCACTTTCCATATAGAGACCCGGTTCGTATCCTTCAGTTTTAGCAAAATCTTTGAACATCGAGGTAATCTCTGTAGCCATCGCTGTAAGATCAAGAGCTTTTTTGTTGGGTTCGTAAGGTATACCCAGGCCACCTCCGATGTTTATAAAGTCGAATTCTATTCCAAGTTCGACAGTGATCTTCTTGATGAGTTCAAGGAGCATTTCAGCAGTCTGAACCATGTAGGTGTAGTTGAGTTCATTGGACGCAAGCATGGTATGGATACCAAAACGGGTAACACCCATTTGCTTGGCTTTGCTGTATGCATCAATTATCTGCTCATCGCTCACGCCATATTTTGCCTCAATTGGATTGCCGATAATGTTGTTGCCGGTTCTTTTCGCTCCGGGGTTGTAGCGAAAGCTGATGAGTTCGGGAAGGGCAGGGACTTTATCTAAAAGTGAGATATCATCTAGATTTAGAATCGCACCACCTGCATTGCTTGCTTCGATAAAGTCTGCCTCACTTGTATTGTTGGAGGTAAACATTATATCATCCCCTGAAGCACCAATCTGTCGCGACATACGGAGTTCTGCTATAGAGCTGCAGTCAAAACCAAATCCCATATCTTTCATTATGGAAAGTATCTCGGGATTGGGTAGAGCTTTTACAGCATAATACTCTTTAAAACTTCTAACTCCGCTGAAGGCTTCTTTAAGTTTATTTCCTGTTTCTCTGATTCCTACTTCATCGTAGACGTGAAAAGGGGTGTGGAAATGTTCAGCTATGGGGCTTGCAATTGGAAACAGACGATCTTTAAAATTTTGAGACATTGGCATAAGGCAAATTCCTATTTCGGTAATGGCAATTGTATTCTGTTGGTTTCTTTTATTGTGGACAATACTGTTTCTGTATTTGTTGAAATCACACCCTCAATCGTACTTATCTGCTGTTGAAGGATGTTGCACAGTGCGTGATTGTCAGAGGTGCGAATTTTAATAAGATAACTATCGCTGCCGGAGACAAAATGAATTTCCTGAATTTCTGGAATTTTAGAAAGTCTTTCACCGACAATTTCATCCATGGGCACATTCACCTTGACATGGACAAAAGCGACCTGTGTCCGGTTGAATTTTTCAGGATTTAATTTGACCTCGTAACCGTCAATTATTCCCTGATTTTCCATTTTCCTGATTCGCTCAAGAACAGCTGACGGGGCAAGGCCAATTCTTCGAGACACCTCAACGTTAGGTATCCTGGCCTTTTCCTGCAAGATTTTTAATATTTCAAGACTTACTTCATCCAAAATTATCTCCTCCTTGTGAGGGATGAATATATTCATGCAATATTCACATGTCAAGAATAATATTCTGTTATAATTTTAAAATAGAGAATAAAAACAACATTGAAGCGTGTTGAGCAGATGTCTTGTACTTATTATAATTCTGGAAATCAGCTCTTGAATTTGATAAAATCTTAGCAAGAAGAATCAGATAGAAATCTTGCATTCAATACAAATATTTTTAGCAGAAAGGTACTGAAATGGGATGGGGAGAAGGTCATGAGCTCATTTACCGTTATTGTTCCAACACTTAATGAAGAAGAAAATATAGATCGGCTGCTTGAGCAAATATTCGTCGTTCAAAAAGAGAAAAAATTAGATCTTTGTGTGCTTTTTGTCGACTCGGATTCAGCTGATTGTACTTGCGAGAAAATACGACGATGGGAGGAAAGCCACCCTGTTAAATTACTTTGCAGAGACGTTAACCATGGCCTGGCCTGCGCCGTAATGGAAGGTGCACAACATGCAGAGACGGATTTTATCGTGGTCATGGATGCTGACCTGAGTCACCCTCCAAAGGTTATACCTCAGTTGATATATCCCGTTTTGGATGGCTCCTATGATATGGTCGTGGGCAGTAGATATGTAAAAGGAGGCTCCATGCCGGACTGGCCAATCAGGCGTAAGGTTTCATCAAAAGTCGCCACTCTGCCTGCATTGATGTTTTGTGACATAAAAGATCCCTTGGCCGGATTTTTTGCAGTTTCACGAGATTTATTGACAAAGTTACCTGGATCAATACCAGGATTCAAGATTGGCTTGGCTGTCCTGGCCGAAAACAAGGGAGAGATTCGTGTTAAAGAGGTTCCTATCGAATTTAAGGATAGAGATCAGGGCGAGTCCAAAATGAGTAATAAGGTTGCTGTCGATTATTTGAGGCAACTTCTGCAACTTACCGCCAACAAGATTTCGGGTCGAATTAAGAGAGTTAAGAGAAGGTGAGGGGAAAAAGCGTGAGGGGTGAGGGGTGAGGTGTGAGGGGGGAAAAACAGTGTGAGGCGTGAGGGGTGAGGTGTGAGGTGTTGGATTTCAATTGTGAGATTCGAATAGTTCATAAAAACTTTTTGTAATCTCAACTGTGATGAAAAACTATTTAAAATGATGTGGTATACTCCTCACCCCTCACCCCTCACGCCTCACCGTTTACTTCTTCTGTCATTCCCATCTGCCAGATTTTTAGGATCAAGTAACCTTTCAAGTTCTTTTCTAGGAATATCTGTTTTTTCAAGGGCTACGTCGAGTACGGTACGCTTTTCCTTCTGGGCAGTCTTGCCTATTTCTGCTGCATTTTGGTATCCAATTATGGGGTTAAGGGCAGTTACGAGGATTGGATTAAGCAAAAGCGGCTTTTGTATATTGTCTCGGTTTACCTTCATTCCCTTGATCGCTTTAGTCGCTAAAGATTCACATGATCCCGATAATAGCTCGAGAGATTCCAGGGTTTTTTCTGCCACAAGTGGCAACATGGTGTTGAGCTGAAAGTTTCCACCAAGAGCTCCTAACGAGATGGTTGTATCGTTGCCGATAACCTGCGCTGCGGCCATACATACTGCCTCAGGAATTACTGGATTGACTTTGGCGGGCATGATACTCGACCCTGGTTGTAAGGAGGGGAGGCTTATTTCGGCGAGGCCCGAATGAGGGCCGGAGTTCATCCAGCGTAAATCGTTTGCAATTTTGGATAGAGAAATTGCAAGGGTTTTCATATGTCCGGAATATTCAACAATGGTATCGAGACTGCTTATGTTTTTGTATTTCGAAGGTGCTGGAGTGAAGTTTAACCCAGTTAGCTCACTCAGGTAATGGGTAACTTTCTGAGGAAAGTCAGGATGGCTATTGACTCCACTGCCAATTGCAGTTCCACCGAGCGGTAGTCTGGATAGACGAGATAAGCAGGATTCAATGCGCTCCGTGCTCTCTTCTAGTTGAGCTGCCCAAGCCTCCATTTCCGCCTGAAGTTTCATTGGCAGGGCATCCATCAGATGGGTTCTGCCCGTTTTTATAACATCACTATGAGTCGCTCCGAAATCCAGTATAGTTCTTTGTAAAGTTTTAATGGAAGGTAGAAGTGTATTAACTGCGCCACGACTATTGGCAACGTGTATGGATGCAGGTATTACATCGTTGCTGGATTGTCCTAAATTGATGTGGTCATTAGGGGAAACTAGTGAAGAGTTACTCCGTGAGTTAACAAGATTAGCTACAACCTCATTAACATTCATGTTTGTGCTGGTGCCAGAGCCCGTTTGCAGTATTGCAACCGGAAACTGTTCCAACGGTTCATCCTCCAGCAATGATTTGATTGCTTTCTCAATTCCCTGAGTGGAGTCATTGTCCAGGAGGCTGAGCTCGTTGTTGGCTTTGCAGGCAGCAAGTTTAATAAATAGGAGGGCTTCAATGAATTCCCATCGCATTGAACTTTTTGCTATTGTAAAATTATTAATTGCCCTCTGAGTTTGAGCGCCATAGAGTGCATCACGTGGAACTATAACTTTGCCCATGCTGTCGGCCTCTGTGCGATATTTTGTGCCGCCCATGCCAAACCTCTTGTTATTTATGACTCGACAACTTACCGAGTAATTTGCCAAGTATTTCCTGCTCATCTTCAGTTAACTTAGATAGCCGCTCCAGGATTACATCTGCGTGAGCCGGGAATATATCTTGAATGAGTCGTTTCCCTTTAGGTGTCAAGGAAATATTATAAAACCTTCTGTCCTGATCATTCGTGGTGCGGGAAACAAGACTGGCCTTCTCCAGATTATTAATAACTGTAGTAATATTACCAGCTGATTTTAATATCTTTTGGGCAAGTTCTTTCTGAGGCATTGGTCCAAGGTGGAAAAGTGCTTCCAAGATCCCAAACTGACTTACGGTAAGCCCTGAAGGGAGGTTTTTGTGGATATCTGCTGTTACGCTATTGGTGCAGCGAACCAATTTAATAAAGGTGTTCAGTGCTAATAGATGCTCCGGGCTGTTTTTATAATGTCGCATGAAATTTCCCATATTGGCGGCTATAGTTTAATATTAAACTATAGCCGCGAGCCTATTCTGTCAAGAATTACGGAATTAAGAGTGTTAAGTCGAATTAAGAAACGCTAGGAAGCAAAAGGAAAAAAATTGTGGTGGAAAAGAAGTTGCTGATCGGCGGGGTGCCGATCAGCAAGAGTGGAAAAAATTATTTCTTCCAAAGACCGTGCAGGTTACAGTATCCGCGAGCGGTAGCACCGTCTTCTGTTACTGGGAAAAATGCTTCAGGTTTGTCAGATGGGGTAAGAAAATGGCGATAAACAGCACTTCCAACCGACAGATCAATCCACTCGATATAATGAGCGTCTGTCATTGGATGTTCAACAGAACCAACAGTTACTTTGTAACCATTTTCAACTTTCTCTAATACTGGTACATGTTTTTCAACTGCAGCATCAGTGGTATTTTCTGACTGTTGAGTCATTGCCTGTCCGCAGCACATTAAGTCTGCACCACCTGGTGTCAGTACTTCTACGACATTCCCACAAACATCACATTTGTATACGCCCAGCTTCTTCGCCATACGATATCCTCCGTTATTTTAGATTGGGTTTCAGTTGCCAAACAGCTCTACTCTTAAAAGATTAAACTCAATAAATTATGAATAGTCTTTCAAGTTACAGCTGCAGTTAAACTGCATTCGAGTTGATACTTCAATTGGTAATATTAACCATTGGGATTCAACGCGCAATTAAAATCAATGTTTATGTTAAAAATTATCATTATTAAGTAGGAAGAATTGTAAAAACGTTTAAGATCCTTTGCTAGATTGTAAGAGTGTGATAATGTTGCCAGGGATAGAGTTGATGACATCGTAGAAGATCAAGTTCCTGCGTTGTAGGTTTTTCACAAATTCTCAACATATTAATTATATAGTTGAGAAGCCGCCCAAATTACAACGGCTGGCATATCAAACTTTTCGAAGTCTTCGCTTATCTCCATAGTCATCCTGGATCTTTTGATAGATTTTTTATGAAATAATCAAAGTTCAGGATGCTGAAATAAACTACTGCATCTGTTACAACGATAATGACAAAATTTACTCATGAAAAATTATTATTTAATTCATGCTTTTAAGGAGAAAAAAATGTTGAGAAAAGTTGTGTTGGGTTTATCTGGATTCGTGGCAATGTTTGCACTTTCAACAACGAGCCTCTTAGCAACTGAGTACGCTCATGAATTTAGTGACAAGAAAATGAGCCTTGCCTGGAGTGTGAATGGAGATACTTTGGCGGTTAAGGTGTCTGCACCAACGGAAGGATGGGTGGGGGTGGGCTTTAATCCTACGGATAAGATGAAGGATGCCAATTTTATTCTCGGCTATGTGAAAAAGGGAAAGGCAAAAATTATTGATGAATTCGGAACAGATAAAACTAAACATTCATCCGATAAAAAACTTGGTGGAACCGTTGATGCAGTCCTCGTTTCTGGGGTTGAAGAAGGAGGCGTAACAACAATTGAGTTTACCATGCCTCTAAATTCTTCTGATAAGAATGACACCAAGATTGATGTTAATGGTGATACTATTGTTTTGCTTGCATATGGCGCAGGAAGAGATAGCTTTAAATCAAAACATAAGTACAGGGCAACCTTTAAGGTTAATTTGAGCACAGGCACTGCAGAGAAAGCCAAGTAGCTTCCAGCTTAAGACTGTCTTTTAGCGCGATATCTTCGTTATGCGAAAAATTTTATTCTCGGAATATAAACTATATGGTTGTGGTAAAATTTTTCGCATGTCTCGATCTCGAACAAAAATCCTAGTCCTAAGGTGAAATCTAAATAGGCCAATTATATTGCCCACAATACTTCACTAAATGAAACTGGTTGGTATTTTCATATATATTTTCTGTTTTATTTTTCCTTTTAGTTCTTTGAGCAGCAATGCAGCTGACAGCTCTGGGCTGCTGGAAGAGACCAAGTTGGTTCTGAAACAGAATCCTGCCCAGGATAAGAAATGGATTGAGGAAAAAACCGGTGAGTATCTTCCGCTTGATCTAGAGTTCTTAGATGAGCAGGGAAAGACGATACTGCTGGCTGATTTTATCGACAGACCCACCATTCTTTTGCCGATATATTTCTATTGCCCAAATATCTGCAGTAAAAATTTGGCTAATCTGGCTGTTGCATTGTCAAGTTTAACTGCAATACCAGGTAAGGAATTCAGGGTTATTGCTCTTAGCTTTAGTGATACAGAGGGGCCGAAAGCAGCCGCGATTGCGAAAAAGAACTACTTGAAAATTGTTGGCCCAAAGTTTCCAGAGAGTGAATGGAAATTTCTTACCGGCACCGGTGAGAATATAGTTGCAGTAACTGATAGTGTCGGGTTTAAATTTAAAAAATTAGATGACCAGACATTTATTCATCCAGCAGCATTGATGGTTATTGGAGGTGATGGTAAAATTATCCGTTATGTTTACGGATCTTTTCTCGCCGGTGATGTTGATATGGCTCTTATTAATGCAGCAAAGGGCATACCATCTTTATCTGTTAAAAGACTCTTGAGCTTTTGCTTTAATTACGATCCTGATAAAAATAAATCTGTTTTTCAAACTGTGAAAATTGGGGTAATCATTCTCTTCACAATTGTTGTAGGGTTTGTACTAATATTTTTCAGAAGGAAAAAAACTGCGTAGATACCAAGATCCTGCGTGATGTAATGAATTATAGGAAATTGAAATGACCACTACCACATCATTTTATCACACGCCAGCACCAGCCCATTTAACGGGGATTAAAGCCTGGTTGTTCACCCATGACCATAAAAGATTGGGCCTGATGTATTTAGGCGCAGTTATATTCTGGTTTGTTGTCGCCATGTTTCTGGGCTTATTACTTCGTACGGAGTTGATGACCCAGGGGCGTACTATTATGGGGGCAGAACTTTACAATTCTGTTTTTACTCTGCATGGGGTGATAATGATTTTTCTCTTTGTTATCCCTGCCATTCCAGCAATTTTCGGTAATTTTTTCCTGCCGATTCAACTAGGCACCGATGACGTTTTCTTTCCTAGACTCAACCTTTTCAGTTGGTACCTCTTCATGACAGGTGGGGCATTTGCCCTCTTTTCCCTCTTTTTTGGGGAGGGTTTTCCTGATACCGGATGGACATTTTATGTGCCGTTTAGCATTGAAGTGGATTCAAATGTTAGTCTCACGGTAACTGCGGCATTTATTCTTGGAATGTCGTCCATGCTTACAGGGCTGAACTTTGTCACCACCTTCCATCGAATGCGTGATAAATCGATGGGGTTAATGCAGATCCCACTCTTTACCTGGTCCCTTTACGCTACTGCCTGGGTTCAGATTCTCGCCACCCCTGTGATTTCAATCACCTTGGTTCTTGTTGTGGTAGAGCGGTTTTTAGGGGTGGGGCTGTTTGATCCAGACAAGGGAGGGGACCCAATACTGTATCAGCACCTTTTCTGGATGTATTCACATCCTGCAGTCTATATAATGATTTTGCCGGGGATGGGTGTTATCTCAGAAATCATTCCAGTATTTTCAAGAAAATCTATTTTTGGCTATAAGGCCATAGTCTGGTCATCGCTTGGTATTGCTATTGCTGGTTCCCTGGTTTGGGCACATCATATGTACACCAGTGGTATGAGTGATGTAGCGGTTTTTTTCTTTTCTTTGCTTACTTTTCTTGTGGCAATTCCATCTGCGGTAAAGGTGTTTTCCTGGGTAGCAACAATGTATAAAGGCTCGATCGAAATGACGCCGCCGTTACTGTTGTCTTTGATATTCATATATCTTTTTAGTATCGGAGGGCTTACCGGGCTTGTACTTGGTGCTGCAGGTACAGATATTCACGTGCATGATACCCATTTTGTCGTTTCGCATTTTCATTTTGTCATGTTTGGAGGTACCGGTTTCGCCTTTTTTGCTGCATTGCATTTCTGGTGGCCGAAGATGTTTGGAATCATGTATAGGTTCAAAGGAGCTTATATAGGTTCTCTTCTGACCGCTATAGGCTTTATGTTTCACTATATTCCCATGTTCATTCTTGGGCTTCAGGGCATGCCCCGCAGATACTATGACTATTTACCGCAATACGAAACGGGGAATTTCCTTGCCGGTTTTGGCGGATATCTACTCTGTGCTGGCATTCTTATAATGTTCATTAATCTGTTGCTCAGTTTCAAACAAAACGTTACTGCACCTAGCGACCCCTGGGGAGGGACCACGCTAGAGTGGTCAGTACCTTCACCGCCACCTGTACACAATTTTATTGATACACCAGAAATAAAAGCATTTCCCTATGATTTTAGAGAGATAAATGCGCAACAAAGAACCCATCAAGAATAAGCGAGACTGCCATGAGTAAGCAAATAGATAAGACTGGCATCAAGATCGGTATGTGGTTGTTTCTCTACTCTGAAATAATACTTTTTGGAGGTTTGTTTGTCCTGTATGCAGCCTATTTTCACAAATATCCAGAGTTTTTTGTGGAAGGCGGAAAAGAGTTGAACCGGATAATTGGTGCAGGGAATACGATAGTCCTTTTAGTTTCCAGTTTCACCGTTGCCGCTTCCATTACTGCAATTCAGAGAAATAAGAAAAAGCATGCAGTCTCTTTTCTGATTTTTTCTATCCTTTGCGGGGCTACCTTCCTCGTGGTTAAGTACTTTGAGTGGGGGGCTAAGATACATCATGATATTTATCCAAATTCAGAAACACTCGTATCGGGTGAGCCTGGGTTAAATATATTTTTCGGTTTGTACTATATAATTACCGGCTTGCATGGTATCCACGTGATTATTGGCATGATTCTGCTTACAATCAGCCTTGTTCTGGTACTGGCTGGCAAGGTGAATGCTTCGCGATTTTCAATGCTTGATAACTCGGGTTTATATTGGCATTTGGTTGATCTGATCTGGATCTTTGTTTTTCCTCTATTTTATCTTGTCCTATAAACTTTGTCTTTGGAGGAGTTGATGGAAAATCAACAAAATAGTCATATTCTCAGTTATAAGCAGCTCGGGACAGTGCTTGGTATTTTATTGGTATTGACTGGGGTTACGGTTGGCGTCTCCTACCTTGACCTTGGATTTTTCAACGTCCCAGTAGCGCTGGCAATAGCCTGTACGAAAGTTACATTCGTGCTGCTTTTTTTTATGCATTTGAAGTATGAAGGTCCCATAATTAATCTTTCCTTCGCAAGTACAATAACTTTTCTGGTAATAATGATCGGCTTCACATTTTGGGATGTGGCTTTTAGATAACACCTAAATTTTGCAATTGGTAAGTCTACTGAAGATGCGAGGCACCGGAGATGCAGTTGTATAAATATACCTCAAACCTCCGGTAACAAAGCAGCTTGTGTGGAATTAGCAATCCCGAAGGGTAGCAAATATAAGAAAAATACTAGTCACGAAAATGTGAGTTTTGTAAAATCGGTTACTTGTATGCAAGAAGGTGCTTTTATAAAAAATAACCATTTTTCGGGTTTTGCGTAAGCAAAATTTAGGCAACAGGTGGAGAACTATATGACCCCGGTACAAGGCGTTGATCAGGCTTTCTGGTATATTCTTGGAATATCCATTTTCCTCCTTTTTGGCATCACAGCCGTGATGGTTTACTTCGTCGTGAAATACAGAAGAAGTAAACATCCCGTTGCCTCCGACATTAGAGATAATTATCTCCTTGAAATTATCTGGACCATAATTCCCACCCTAATCGCTCTCTCAATGTTCTATATCGGCTGGAGTTCTTATCTCGGATTGCGTGAGGTTCCAGAAGATGCCATGGAAATAGATGTTGAAGCGCAAATGTTCTCCTGGTTGTTTTATTATGATAATGACAAGGAGACGGAAAATGAACTGGTAGTACCTCTGGGTAAGGCTATCAAATTAAATATTACTTCTGTAGATGTAGTTCATAGCTTTTTCCTGCCAGCTTATAGGATTAAGGTAGATGCGGTGAAAGGTTTATCGACCTATGCCTGGTTCTACGCCGACGAACTAGGGGAGTATGATATCCAATGTACCGAATATTGTGGAACGGACCACTCCGCTATGATTGGCAAACTTCGCATTGTCCCCGAGGAGGAGTTTGAAGTCTGGGTTGAGGAAGAAGAATAGATAAAAACCTCAGATGGCCTCTTTGCTCTCTCGTTTAAAACTTGCAAAAGTTCAGCTCTGTCTGCTTATTTGGTGTTCAACCATGTTTGGTTACGCCCTCGCCCAAAATAATGCAGGAGGTGGGCTGGCCTGGGTCTTGTCTGGAATGGGGGTGTTTCTTCTGGCGACCGGCGGGGCTAGTTTGAACAGCCTCCAGGAACACCAGCTGGATGCTACAATGCAAAGGACCAAGGGAAGACCGTTGGTCCAAGGGCGGCTCAGCAAAACAGAAGCACTCGTTCAAGCTGTTCTTCTCATAGCTTGTGGCTTAACAATTATCTATTTCGTCGCACAGTCCTTCTCAGTAATGTTGGTGGGCGCTGTTGCGCTTGTTCTCTACAATGGAATATACACTCCCTTAAAAAGCAAGTCGGTGTGGGCTGTATTTCCAGGAGCCTTGTGCGGGGCAATTCCTCCATATATTGGTTGGCTGAGTGGAGGAGGAGCTGCCCTCTCTTTTATTCCAATGCTACTTTTCTCTCTTTTTATCCTATGGCAGATCCCTCACTTCTGGCTGGTAATATTAAAGCATAGCAATGATTATTTAGATACTGAATTGCCTAATCTTCTTTTGATTTTCAAAGAAGAAAAGCTGAAGAGGTTTTTCATTACCTGGATTGGGGCCCTGGTTGTAACTATGCTCATGTTTTTGACGCAATTTCCATATACAGGTGTTTGGCAGCTCATCATAGTTACCAACAGTTTAGTGCTGTTTTTAGCTTTCGTCTTTTTTTCGCTAGGAAAAAAAGATTGGAATTACGGTATATTTTTTATTTTTCTTAATATGTCTATTGTCATTCATATGTTTGCTGTAGTAGCCGGGATGAAAGTATGAGTCCTAGGAGGCTGTCCGAGAATGCCCTTTTTCCCCAACCCTTCGTTATTTAGAATAAATAATGCTCGTAATATCAATTATATGACTGTGCTTTTTTTTCGAAATGGTTCGATTTAAGAAAAAAATGACTATTCTCAGACAACCTCCTAGCAACTTAAATATTATAACTGGCAGGAATAATGAACAGGTCTTATCCTGATAACACAGGAGTATCACCACTAAAATTAACACCTCAATCCATATTGAAAAGGAGAAACACCAATGATTAGTGATAAAATGAATAAAGCCTTAAATGAGCAGGTAAATGCAGAATTATTTTCATCATACCTTTATCTGGGTATGTCTGCATGGTTTAGTGAGAAAAGTTTGAATGGTTTTGCCAGTTGGATGCGAGTACAAGCCCAGGAAGAAATGTCTCATGCGATGAAAATCTATAATTTCATTCTTGAACGTGGTGGAAATATTCAGTTAACTACCATTGAAAAGCCTGAATCTGAATGGGGAAGCCCTCTTGAAGTCGTTCAGGAAGTAGCAAACCATGAAGCAAAGGTCACAGGGCTTGTTAATGACCTGGTAGACGTGGCATTGGAGCAGCGAGATCATGCAACCAATATTTTCTTACAATGGTTCGTGACTGAACAGGTTGAGGAAGAGGCCAGCGTAGGTGATGTGCTGGAGAGAGCGAAAATGATTGGTGATGATTCCGCTGGAATGTTTGCCTTGGACATGGAGATGGCTAAAAGAGAATTTACTGAAGATGAAGAGTAGGTATTTTCTTAAAGGAAAATTTTAAAGATAGAGGAGAGGATAATGAATATAGATTGGGCATACATGCGCAAGGGGTGAGTTTCTTGCAACAAAGCCTGGATGGTTTTTAGTGAAAAGCAGCTTAACGTTGAAACCGAAGTTAATGCAAAAAAGGAAGTTTACAATGGAGAAGCTGCCTGGCAGGTTATAGCTTCTGCTAAAAAAGTGTATGTAGCAAGCGGCAAGAAAACACTGGAGTTCGATCCCGCTACTGCAGATAAAGAAGAGATGCTAAAGAAGATAACCGGACGTACCGGAAACCTGCGAGCCCCTGCCCTCAAAGTGGGGGATGTCTATTATGTTGGGTTTAATCAGTCTATGTATGAAGGCTTTTAGCCCGCATTTCTCATGAACATTATATGCCATTTGACAATTATCCTTAAATTTCAGTTTGTTGAATGGATAAATTTTCTTTTATAAGAAATATACAATGTTCACCAAAGGCCAGTCCATGCGGCGCCATTTTATTCAGTATTTTGCCAGTAAACATAGTCAATGTATGACGGCTTCTAAAGTAACAGCAAGGGGAGATAATTACTCTCCTTGCTGTTACGCCTCACCCCTCACATCTTTCGCCTCACTTTCTTAATAATAGATTACTCAGCTACGTGGTTGGAAAGATACTCGGCAACACCTTCAGCAGTTGGCTTCATCGCCTCTTCCCCTTTATTCCAGTTAGCAGGACAAACCTCCCCATGTTCTTCGGTAAATTGTAGGGCATATAAAATTCGAAGCGCTTCGTTAACATTACGTCCAAGTGGTAGGTCGTTCACTACTTTGTGACGAACAATTCCATCCTTGTCGATGAGAAAAAGTCCTCTTAGGGCGATGCCGATATCTAAAAGCACTTCATAGGCTCTTGATATAGATTTGTCCAGGTCAGCAACGAGTGGATACTGAATATTGCCGATTCCCCCTTCATTGACCGGAGTGTTCTTCCAGGCCAAATGAGAAAATGCGGAATCGATTGAGATCCCGATAAGTTGGCAATTGGCTTCCTCAAATTCTTTAACCGCCTTGTTGAAAGCCAAAATCTCTGAAGGGCAGACAAAAGTGAAGTCTAGTGGATAAAAGAAGAGCATGACATATTTCCCGCGATAATCTTTCAGACTGAAATCTTCTTTGAACGAGTTGTTCGGCATAACAGCTGTTGCGGTAAAGTCAGGGGCTGGTTGGGTTACTATTAAACTCATATATTTCTCCTCTGTGATTAGGTTTGTGTTAACATGTTAGGAATCCCTAACTGTATAGTTGAAAAAAATAGCTACACAATGGATAATACTTATGTAGCTAGGCTCAAAAAAAGCCCCTCAGAATACTTGAGGCGCTTTAACATTCAATGTAGCTTTAGTCAGTTTTCCAGAAAGAATCTTTTTCAGCACCACAAAGGGGGCAAACCCAATCTGCAGGAACATCTTCCCATGCAGTTCCTGGAGCTACTCCGGTATCTTCATCGCCTGTTGCTGGATCATAAATATAACCACAAGGGCATTCCCACTTGTCCATAATAAATTTCTCCTTAAAATTAGATAATAGTAATTATTCTTACAATGAGTTGACTATAAAAAATAGAATTTCATTAGTCAACAGAAATCTGATTTTTACTCTTGGGACCTGTCATAAAAAAGAAGATTATTATAGTTCATGACACCCTTTAATCATTTCTCCTGATAATTTCCTTGCATGGGATGAGTGCGGTAGCTGTTGCCGAAACAATATTTCCCGCTACACCAGGACCATCTCCTGCGACAAAAAGACCTTTCACAGCAGTTTCCAGATTGTTGTCGGTTGCAACCTGTGTGGCAAAAAATTTTATCTCAGGTGCATAGAGTAAAGTCTCATCATTGGCAACTCCTGGTATAACCTGATTGAGTTGCTCAAGACCGTCAACCAGGTTCGTGAGAATTCTTTCAGGCAGTGCCATGGCAATATCTCCACAGGTCACACTTGTCAAGGTTGGCTCGATATAAGAGTTTTTCACCCTGTTCCAGGTTGATCTTCTGCCTCGTTTCAAGTCCCCGTATCTCTGCAGAATAGGTTTACCACCACCTATCAAGGTAGCCAGCGTTCCAATTGACTCCCCATATGCCTGATTGTCTTCCACCGGATCGGTGAGCACAACTTTAGAGAGAAAGGCAAAGTTTGTGTTATTGGACTTTTTATCCATATATGCGTGACCGTTGACACAAACAAAATCCTGATAATTTTCCAGAGCAACGTAACCACCGTAATTGGTACAGAACGTTCTCGTTTGATCATCGTATTTTGAAGTTCTTACAAAAAAGGTGGGGTCATAAATGGTAGAACAGAGATCCTGCATGATCTCGTTGTGGACTTCAACCCTTACACCAACTTCTATACCTCTTTGTGACACCTCAATGCCATGGGTTCTGGCAACATTTGCCGTCCATTCTGCACCCACTCGTCCGGGGGCCAAAATAACCTGTTTTGCGTGGTAAGTGGCGCGATTGGTTTTGACGCCTGTTATTCGACCTTTTTTGGCTAAGACTTCCTTCACCTCTTCGGAGTGATGGAAAACCACCCCTTTACCTGCAACATATTCTGCCATTTCTGCTATGTGATTAGGGAGATTGTCGCTACCCAGATGCTTTTGCTTGATGATGAGAAGATCGATTCCCTGCTTGCGTGCATCTTTTCTGATATCCTGTGCTTTTTCCATATCAGTAGGGAACACCTTTCCATCCATATTAAAACGATTAAAAATTGTCTCAGTTTCATCAATGAGAGCGGTTGCAGCAGCAGTATCAAGAAATTGCGTAAGATCAGTTTTCCCAAGTTTATGGATGAAGTTCAATTTACCATCTGAGAAGAGACCAGCACCACCAATTCCGCAGAGGATATTACAAGGCTTACATTTAATACATCCTTTATCTTTAATTGGACATTTACGTTTCAGTGATGCCTTGCCTTTTTCTATCAACAGAACATCTAAATTTGAATGTTCAGATAAGTAATATGCGGCAAAGAGACCTGCAGGGCCACCACCTACAATGATGACGTCATACGATTTGATATTTTTTTCACGTTTCCCGGGTTTTTTAATTTTTTTATCATTCAAGAGAAATACCTCGTAAATTCATTCATGTTCAAAAGGCCGACCTACAGGATTACACCAGGGAGATACTTGGGTCAAGATTAATGTCTTTACTAAAGGAGATTGGACCTGAATTTCTCATGAACATTGTATTTCATTTGATAATTATCAATAAATTTAAGGGTGTTGAATGGGAGTATCTCATTTTAACATATGTACACAATGTTCACCAAAGGTCATTCCATGCGACGCCATCCGAAGTCGGAGTTTATGCCCATGCTTTTAGGGTGCTATCTGCTTTAGTCTTTTGCGAATAAACATAGTCGACTATGGTTTACTCGCCAAAACCTCGAACATGGCACCACCTGAACTGATGAGAAATCCAGGCTAACCCTAACCCAACTTTGTGACATAAAAAGTAAAATATACGCAATATCAGTGGTTTGAGCCGAATCGACATTTCATTATGGCACTACTTCTATTATTTTGTTTCATATTGTTGTCTTTACAGTGTGTCCTGGATGATATTTTACTCCCAAGGCTGAAAATATTTCCTGCTGATTTGGCTCAGGTCGGCTACTTTTCCTTACGTGTACAGTACTGCCATTTTTACACATCATAGATACTGTTATCCTGCATTGGTTTGAAAGAATCTTTCTTATACTCGACCAACTACTACAGACTCCGGCCTGTTGCAGCTTAAAGCGGATTGTATGAACAAGATGGTACGCCAGAACAGTGATAAAAAGGTGGCCGGAAACCCTTTTTGCTATCTGATGGTGAACCGGTCGTAAACCGAGCTCGGACTTGAGCGAACGAAATACAGCTTCAAGATCTGTCAGCATGGTATATGTATTCCACAAAGTGGATTCGTCCCAACCTGTCTGACTTGTACGTAAACAATACACTCCTGGATGCGTGTCGGTTGTCTCGGGTGCCGGCTGCTGATTCCAAATGATTTTGGTTGCATTGCCACTCTCGTCATCTTTTTTGACGGAGATATTATAGCGTCTGGAGACTTTAGAGTATTTCTGTCTTAGACGGCCGATTTTAACCATCACCTTGTCGTATTTCTTGAGGCATCGCTTTTTATGTAGTCCGTTATTTAATTTAACCAGCTCTTCCTCAAACCGGCTGACAAAACGCTCACCAATAGCCCTATCCTTCTTTTCACGTCTGGTAGAGTGACAATATAAAAGCGTCTCCTGGCTCTCTTTATCAAAAACTTTCTGGACTTTGACAGTGCATTCGTCATCTCTTTTTACGATAACAGATAAAGTCTCATCAAATTCACGATGTTTCTTCCTACTCACCACAAGATAAGGGTAGTGGTGTTCTTTTAGCCAGGTGATATTGTCTTCAGTAGCAATACCCGCATCCATGACCACAGTGGGCTTTTTATCTGTAAAGCTTCCTCCTATTTCCAGGTCATGGATCATCTCGGATAATGTCTTAGGTTCATTGACATTGCCCTCATACACATGACTGCGCCGCGGAAAACCACTGGAGTCAAGAACCAGACCAAGGGTAACCAAAGGACAGTCTGATCGTTTTTCTTTGGAATGACCGTGAGCCGCAAGTGCATTACCCTGACATTGGCCTTCAAAATAGGTGTTCGTCAAGTCATAGAGAGTTATGGTTTCCTCCAGTGCAAAGAGGCTTTTCTCCCGCTCATATAGATGCTTCTCAATAGCCGTTTTCTTGGCCAATAATTTGTCAGAAATCTGGTACATTCCATACAAACTCAAGCGGTTAAAATCGTAATCAATGAGCTCACCAAGGCCTGATTGCTTTTGAAGCCAAGCATGGGTTGCCAGCTCACTTCCAGGGTGACAGGCTCTGCCGATGATTGTCCCGATGGCTGTTGCTATCTGTGGACCGTTAAAACCCTGTTCTCCAAGTTTCTTGTCGAGCTCAAGAGATCGCAAGGCTTCAACAGTAACATGTTCTCCACCAACACTGCGTGGTCTACTCATCTGAATGGTATCGAGATCGACTTCACGGTAATCTACACTGTCAGATTCCTTAACATCCCGATGTGACGTTACAATTCGTGATGCATATTCCTGTGATAAACGTTCGACTTCACTGTCAATTTCTAACATGGATTGCTGACCGACAAGGATTTCTTCAATCCGTTTAGTCAGCTCCGGCCATTGCTCGCGGGGTAATGAAAAATCAACGCCGAGATTAAGCAAAGTATATTGCCGGACACCTTTTTCGGTACGCTTGGATTCAACGAGACGATAGGTGTAATACTGGCCTCCGTCTTTTCTGCTTTTAATTGAAGTTCTTCGAATATACATGCAAACGAGCTTGGCATAAAAAACTGGACTTGTCAATAATTAAATATATTTTATGGCACTACAAAACAGCCTGAAATTTTATCTTACCGTTATTGCGTTGTTTTGTGTTTTGCTGTTTTCAAAACATAAGCTTTTGGAGGAGTTTGATAATTATTCGCAAAAAGTTGGGTTAGCTTTTTTATTCAAAGTCGAGGCGTGTTGGAAATTTTAACACAGGCATATGAAATTCGGGTTAGTGGTTAACCCTCTCAGCTCATGATCTGAGAGGGTTAATATCGAATATTAACTAGTTCCCGTCCTAAAACTAAATATTCCACATCGAGAAATTCTATCTTTTGAGCGTTTTGCATCCTTCATGGAAGACCTTTATGAATTTTTTTATCTTGACTCATTCCTACGAATTGTTTTTAATCATGCCTAACAATAAGGTTTATTGAATAACGGAATCAGGAAATATTATATGTGAAAAGGCCAAACCTGTTGTAAGGCGGGGACGGAAAGTCACGGGTTCTGATAAGATAGCCGGACTGCCTTGTAATGGGGCAGTTCGGCTTTTTATTTTATGGAAACGGAGGCGGTTTTCCTTTGTCGCCTGCAACAACTACAACCAGGGAGGAACAAATGTTGAATAGAAAGAAGACTATCAGGAGAGTTTATTTTGTTGCGTTCTTGGCCTCGCTTATATTAATCAGTCCGTTGATCTGTGTTGGCGATATGAGCTATAATTTCAATAAGCTAAAAGGATTGAATGATATCAATCTACAAACGTATACTGGCATCAGCGATGGAGGCCTTGCCCATATCACATACTGGGGTCTACCTGCAGCCGATCCGGATTATTACGCTGCACTCTCATCTAAAGAGCAGGCCAAGGTTTCGAAAATCAATGCGAATGTCCTACATGCTGCAGCATTCCACCCAACTGATAGTGATATTTCAGGCGCAGAGATAACTGGTTTACTCAAAAGGGGACCTCGGGAACAGAGAATCACCTTCAGGCTGCCGGATAATTGGAATCGAAAACTGATTGTGGGAGGAACTCCGGGACTACGCAACGAGTATGCAAATGAAGCCATTCTGATCCCCTGGCTGCTTGATGCTGGTTATGCCTACATAGCTGGAGATAAAGGTATACCCGGAGGAGCAAATGACATGCAATCGGGTAAACACCCTACACAGCACTGGGGGAAAATGATGATCGATCTGGCTGCTCTTGGAAGGGACTGCATAAAAATGTTGACCGGCGAAACGCCGGATCTGACCTATACCATGGGGCTTTCCAACGGCGGCTACCAGACACGTCGTGCTCTTGAAATTGACCACGTGCGGGTACTTAAAGGCAAGAAACGATTATTTGATGGGGGTGTTGATTGGTCAGGAGGATACTGGCCCGATGCGCGTGTTATGGATGTTAATCGTGATGGAAAGGTTTCCGTCACAGAGTATGCCGCTGCCGATACCATGGTTGGTGCGATAGATAAGGCGACGCTGGCAATGGGTTGGTTTTACTCAGCGGACACCCAAACAACCCCTGATGAGTTTCTAAAGTATCCGCGTTTTCCTGGTGCTTATCTCTCAATGATCGATGCAGGTTACTCCCCCGAGTCGTCACTCTTCTGGGGGTATTACAATACCAACTTCGACGGTTATCAATACATACCTGGTTTTGAGATCTATAGAGGCGTTGGATATTATAACCTGGTTTCATACGTTTATCGTGCAGATCTTCGCGGAGATGATGCCGCTGTTTCGGCCGCCTATTCGTGTTATTCTGACCCGGCTCAGCCTAATACCCCACCTCCTCTATATGATTGGCTGCGGAGCGATGGAGATGGTGGGTGGAATAAAGAAAGCGTCAGATATGCCTTAAAAAATGCCAATACCGCGGAGTTTTCTGTGCCGCTGTTGAGTCTTCAAGGACAGGCAGATGGTTTACTGGCTTTAAATAGTCAAGGACTTGAGTATAAAGATGCCGTTGAATTGTATGGCAGCCCTGATTTGCACCGCTTTTATATTATCGCCCATTCAAGCCATGTGGATACGCATGTTGACGGGGGTTGGGGATATAGCTCTGCTGCTGTGGATCCGTTAATTCCTGACCTGCTGACTCCAATGCAGGCGTACGTCCAACGTACTTTAAGTTATCTTGAAGCTTGGGTGGAAGGTGGGCATTTGCCACCGGACAGCAAACTTGTGGAAACAGATCCGGCAAACGATATAATCGATCCTACAGTTCTTAACTGGTAGAAGGTAAGTTGGAAAGAACAGAGCAGCTTATTCCCTTTTGATTTTTTCCTGCACCGGAGAGATGATGAGGGAATTCGCTTCTTGTGAAATATTCGATTTTCCTCAAGAACCGCCATTTGTTGTACAAGCTTAGCCAGTGTAATTGATAACGCCTGAAGCAGTTTATCAATTAATCCTCGGCCACCAGCACCGAGATCCCTGGTGTTGGTGGTGCTGTGCAAAGTAGTGGTTTAGATTATGCGGTAGAATTGATCAACGGGGGGATCACCACCACTACCCATTATGGTCTCAAATATTTTGGCATACTCCTCATCTTTATCCATTTCCGCATCGATTCGTTCATAATAAGCCAATGAAGGGTAGCGTGTCTGAATAGTTGCCCGACCGCGCTGACCAGCCAGGTTGTACATGAGATCTACTGAAACTTCAGGAAATTTTTGTTCCAGATAATTTTTAGCTTTAACTAGAGCTTCGAAAAACGTGCGGTAGTCATGGCTATAGCCGACTTCTCTTTGATGTAGGATCATTATTTTGTCCTCCGATTACTGGTTCTATATTGGAAGAGATGCAATAAAGACAACCACATTGTGGTATAATGACTCTAAGAAATGGCTATGAATTGTCAAGAAGAGCTGTCCATCAGTTCTGCCGGAAGCAGAGTAGAAGTATAATTACAACAATTTCCATTTTATCCAAGCTGACATTCATATTACATATACCCACAGATGGTGAAGAAGCATTGAGTAAGAATGCCTATTCAATGAGGATGATGTGCTTATGAAAACAAATGCAGGTATCGGCTTGCAGCCAAAGAACAACTAATCGATCATAATTGGTGGTGGAAACAGTGGGTAATTCAATAGAAAGTTACTCGGATGCAGTCACAGTACATGGTAATCAGGAGACTTGGCTGCTAGAGTCAAGTCTCCTGATATAACTTATAGGTGAAGGGCGCTAATTTATTTTTACTGAGCAGTCTTTGTTGTAATTTTCTTAGTTTTTGCAGGATTACCGATAAGATCCCGGAAATATTCCATCGGAGCATTTCCATTGGGATTGACGACAAAAGTTAACTTGGTATTTGCAGGCAATGCCACGCCACAACTCTCTCTGTAGGCGGTAAAGGTCTTTCTATTATCTGACCAATAAGAGGCAAGTGGATCAATAGCCCCCCACTCTACAGGGGTCTCAAGGTCATAACTCAAGTCTGCCATAGGTTCATTAAAGGTGATATCCACAAAACATTGATCCAGCGGTAGATTTTTCTTTGGTGTAATCACTTTTACTAACGGCTTTTTCTTATCACACGCACCTTTGGTTTTTACCTGGACATTATCAAACAGGACAACAAATGGCCCATTGGTAACGTCAGTGATGGTTCCACTAACACGTATTCCAATAGCCTTAAAGATATCTATATGATTATCCAGCTTACCAGGGAATTTGGTTGTCGTAGAACCCTGACCATCAACTGCAATAGTTACAGAATCTGGCTTATCAAAAATTGCAGACATAGTATATGTCTGACCGATAGTAGCAATCGTAAAAAATTGGTTATAATACAAATCTCCGATCCAATCATAACCATTGTTCTGATCCAACAGCCCAGCGCTAAAACTTATGTTTCCTAGGTCAACACCATTATTGTTTGGGCGAAGTTGTACGCCTTCCCAGATATAATTCTGGCTCGGGGGATGAATTCCACGATGGTAGGCAATTCGGGCTCGACAGTCCTGGTCGGCGGCACATGAAACAACAGTCACGTCTGCCTTTATGCCTGTTATACGCTCAGGACATTTATTGATCCTCAGGTAACAGGATGAATTAGGCGTGGTCATATTATAATTGAATTCTAACTGGTTACTACCATCAACGTTTACCACGTTGACAGCTGCTACATCCACACAGTTGTCACCGACAGAAAATTTGTCATTGGAAGAAACTGGACCCAGTGGATAAGCCTCAAAGTCCTCATACTTTTTAAAACCACCTGCAGCCCAAACGTTCGCTGAAAGACAAAAAAAGCTCACAACCCAAAAAAGTTACTATCAATTCTCTCTTTCTTTTGTGCATAACAATTCTCCTCCTTTTCAAGTTCGGATTAAACGCCAACTAACCATTTGATGTGATATGAATGTAACTTGATCACCCTAACAATCCCAGCCTAATAATGTTCTCAAAGCAACTCTAAGTTTGTTCCGCCTAAGAAAGTTCGCTTCCCAATACATGAAGTAGGTTATCTCCTGATGTTTCCAGTAAACTTTCAACACTATGGTCGCATCTGGCCTCAAGATAATGCTGGTCAATAATCTTTATACCCTGCTCCTCTAAATGCTTTCGAAAACGTTGGTTAAATTTTGACAATGCTCCGACCGCTATAAAAAATGTGACTTTATTCCGGACAGTACTGGTCCTGTTTTTAGATAGGTGATAAACACAATTCGCTTTAAAATATTCTCGATCTTCCTGGAAAATCTCAGTGAAAATCTCCGATCGAATCGCTTTAAAGGTCTTCAGGGTATGTAGAGCCCCATCCATACTCACACACAGACTAAAGAGTTCGGAATATTTTAAAGCAAGGCGTACTGCTCCAAATCCCCCCATAGAAAATCCAGAGATAATACGGTGTTTTTTATTACCTCTTACACGATACCTGGCTTCGACAGAGGGAATCAGTTCTTTTATCAGATTGGTTTCAGCAGGTTTTTTACCATCTAAACTATCTACCCACATGGAATTTTCATAGCCATCTGGTGCCACAATAACCAACGGGGGAAGAATGTGTTTATTAATTCCTGTTTCGATCCAACGTGCTATTGTTTCAAAATTGGATGTGTGATTTTCGTTGAGTCCATGAAGATAATAAAGTACAGAAAAATTTTGTTCTGGGTCAAGGTAGTATGCTTGTGGCAGATAAACAGCGTACAGGATTTTTTTACCAGTCCGCTGGCCTTGTATCGAATTGTACTCCAAGGATCCATTCATGATGCACTTTTATAAAACTCTTCAAATACCATAAGGATCAGAGCAGTTTCCAGATGCCTTCCGCTGAGGCGACAACTTTTCCTTTTACGGTCAACTCTCCATGCACAAAAACTAAGGAGCGGGTTTTTCTAAGAATTTTTGCAGTGCCCAGGAGCACATCTCCAGTGGTTGAACCCGCAATGAACTTAACATCAAGAGAAATTGTCGCAGCTCTTACCTTTTGCCCAAGGGAACGATGAGCTGATGTTCCCATTCCGGAATCCATAAGACTACTGATAAAACCACCGTGTGTAATGCCACCGGGGTTCAAGTGGAATTCCTGCACTGTTGCCTTAAACTGGTATTCCGATCTGGAAATTTCCTTAAACCATATGCCGCCATTATGCTTCATAAAGCCAGTGACGCTTACAAGTTGAAATTCGTCTTCCATATTATTATCTATTAGATTTTTTCCTGCTCTCTTTCTGAGCAGTGACATGTATAGATGAGGAATGAAATACACCTTCTATATTTATTATGCAAAAAAGTCGAAGTATTTTACCCCGTAATGGCCGGTACAGCTTATCTTATTATTTTTCATTTTGGATCAAAGGTGAACTTAATAACACATCTTTCATTGCCTGCGAGTAAGCTCTCTTTGATGGAATGAGTTGGTTTGAGTTTTAATGCTTTCATAACACCATTTCGAATAGCCTGGCAACCACAGGAGTACCCTTCAGTCATTTTAGCGGCTCGAAGAGAATCATTGGCGTTACATTGATGCCCGATCCAGGTCGCCTCATTACCGTCAAAAGTAATGGGCTCATTTATATACATATCATCCCAGAAACAAGTAGCCCATACGACTTTAAATATTTCCATCAGATCTTCAACTGATTGAGGACGCTTTATTTTCCCTGACTTCAGCAGCATCAGGGTGTATTTTCTGAAAAAACGTTCATTTGCATCAAGGTTTAATTGACTCGCTTTTTCAGTACCAAGTTCCCTAATCATGGTTGCATGCCAGTAAGAATCATGCAACCACCAGAGCTTTTTGGCCTCGTTTACCTGCTCCATCGCTATATCCATTGTAATTCCTCACAATTTTATTGCTTCTATTTGTTATATAATTTGTTTACAGCATTATTTTAAAAATATGTCAGCACCTTCTCAACCTCGCCCAGATAAAATACCGATTGGTATATTTCATATAAAAAAAATATACTATAAGGATCTAATTACAGTTTCCATCTGGGTGAGTGAATTTTCCAGAAAACTATACTCCCCGGTAGCTTTGGTCATGGCGTGCCCCCCTTCAACCAGGCAAATTAAAATTTCTGCGACACTCTCCTGATCGACATTTCCTGAAAATTCTCCACGCTTCAGACCCACATTAAGTATAGTAACGAGATGACGTTTCCAACTCTGAATGACTCTTCTCACTTCCTGCTGTAATCTGGAATGAACATCGCTGCTATCAACGGAAGTGTTCAGCACCGGGCAACCACCCCTTTTCAGAAGCGATTCTGAAATCAACCTGTATGTTTCTGGAAACGCAAGTAATTTTCCCCGAGAGCTCTCTGACTCCTCAATTTTTTTCGCCAATATTTTACTTATAAAGCGGACATTATGACGGAACGCAGCAACAGCAACTTCATCCTTATTCTTGAAATTACCGTATATGCTTCCCTTGCTCAGACCTGTTGCTTGAATCAAATCAGATAGACTCGTTGCAGTGTATCCCTTTTTGTTAAAAATGGGGGATACACTCTCTATGATAAACTGTCTGGTTCTCTCTGCTTTTGCATATTTCTCGTATTTCATGCCACAAAATATACCGATTGGTATATTCTATGGCAAGCCTTTTTTGTAAACGTTATGAGCTTATGTTACACTGTTCGCTACATGAGCTTACCCTATCCACCTTTGTGCTAATACATTACTATTGATCTAATCTCCACCTGACAATCTATTGACGTTTCATCAAACTCGACATCAACCTTTTTTTTCTGGGCGGAGGCGGTCATCAATAGGGCTGCGAGGAGATTGTACTCTGCATGGGTGTTAGGAAGGATAAATTCATTTTTACATAGCGACATCGGAGTAAGATCTTTTTTAAACTTGAGTTTAAATGCCACACCAGCATCTGTTGTCTGCATCATTTCCATCTTGGGACTTTTAATCGTAAATTCCCATGCGATAGACTCACCTACAAAGAATGGCGTGAATAAAAGACAAATTGCGATCAAGAGACATCTTGTTTTCATTGTTTTTCCTCCAAATAAGTTTTGAGATGGCTTAAACTACAGCACCCAACTTACATCCAAATTTTGTTAAACCATTAACGCTCTGAATCTACTTTTATAGCTCACAATCTTTCTTATTTAGTTATGGCCGGTACAATAAACATAAAATCAAATGGCTTATCAAAAGTTGCCATCACCTGCCAGACCTGATCCATGGTCACAATACAGTCGCCCGTACCACTGCAACCGCCACCAGACCAGCCCTCAAATACACTCCCCTTATCTGCGACAGCCGAAAGGGTTACACTTTCCCCATCATTGAAAGCTGCACTGCAATCAGTGCTACAACCATCAATGCCAGCCGGAGTACTTGAGACGATTCCTGTTCCACTTCCCGCAAACAGTAGCTCTAAAATGTACTGATCGGGGAAACTGCCAACAAATTTTGTTATATTCTAGGGGTGAAAGGCTTAGATTTAGCGCAGGTATCCATAGACTTATAGCTGCCACTAATAAGTTTAAGAGTAGTACGGAAAACAGAATTTCACTCATTATTAGTTACCTAATAAATGTTATTTCTCCATCACTCAAAATCAAATTATGCCAAATGACTGTATTTATGCAAAAATTAATCCAAATCACTACTCAAAATTGAATTGTTTGAGGTATCAAATGGTTAGTCTTAAATACGAATTTTTACCAGCAGCAGAGGTTAAAAAATAACTCAGTAACTTTCCTCTATTCCGGCTTTCTGATTCCGTATTATAGGAAAATCATCGGGCCAGCAATAATTAATATCTTCGTCAATAACATCATATATTCGGTGAGCTAAGTTTTCCTCAAAGCTACCTTTACATGCTATGTGGGTGAGAACAGGACGATGGATAAAACTGGGGATAGAATTGAGATTTTGAATATAATCCTGCCTGGATGTTCCCAGGCAGGAAGGGCTGAATATTTCACATTTGAGCTTACGATAGCTCCTGCACTCTTTTACAGGAGGTGTTAATCCATTTTCCTATGCTGCCAAGGATTTTGCTAATTTAGCAGCAGATCCTGCGTCCGCGGCAAAGCCATCGGCCTTGATTTCATCTGCAAAAGCTTGAGTAACTGGTGCTCCACCTACTAATATTTT
>JAAELB010000179.1 GCA_024227155.1 Desulfobulbaceae bacterium | reverse complement strand
TTGACCAAAACTACATCAGCATATATGGTTTGTCCAGTACCGCCAGGAGATCGGAATGTAACACCGTCCTCTTCCGCGCCATCACCGTGCGGAGCATTGGCATCTCCCCCGCCAGCAACCGCGAGATCGCCGTCATCTAAACCCGCTTGCGTGGCACCCAAATACAATGTCGACATCTCACCCAACACCAGAGGATGGCTTGGGCCCGCGTCAGTGCGATTCGTTGAATACGAGTTCGGCGCATCGCCGAAATCATTACACTGGTGTGACGTTGTCGGAGTGACGTCATTGTCGACCTGAGAAGCGCCTCTGCCCTGGGTGACACCGCTGTTGGGACGGCCACTCGAGTCAGCAGTAGTTCCCAGGTATTCTGAACTACCGCCATTACTACCACCTGTTAATTTAGCTGTTGTGGTTAAGTTACTAGCACCTTCTGTGGCATCCGGACAGCCGTCGTTATCTGAATCTGTATCTTCTATATTTGGAATTCCATCACCATCGAAATCACATTCTTCAAAATAAATTTCAATATTATCTGCATAACTATCAACAGTAATACCAATAGAAGCATTATTTATCCAAGAAATAGCGCTTGTTAATCCTAAATCTATATTATTATTTGTTGTATAAGCACCAAGAGTACCTGCACTGTAAACTGCCGTTCTAACATCTACAAATAAATGTAAATCTGCTCCAACAAAAGCGGTATAATATATTGCTTCTTGTCGACGCCAAGAATAATTCGCTTGGGCTCCTGTACCTGCAATTGAAGAATTTGGATGTCTAAGAAGAATTATATTATCTCTATAGGTAGCTATACCATCTATAGAATCGATCACATCATCTTGCCAAATAGCATCCTGATTAGGCGCGTGTAAAATTGTACCAAATTCATTTGAAGGATAGTCGGTCCCATAAGTAAAATAAAAATCTGCACCAATGGTCCATTTCTGACCTTTTGTTAAATCTATTCCTTGATAAAAGGTATATTGACTTTGTCTATCAAAATCGACACCACTCGCCATTCCGTTAGCATCTATCACATTTGTAGCTGAACCAAATGGTCCAGAAACATTTTTAATCTCTCCATTATGGGAAGAGGAATTAGTTCCGTCAAAATCATTATAAGAATCTACTATTGAAGTAAAAATAGGTAAACCTCCTGTTCCTCCTGAAAGAGGCACCTTTTGACCCACTATTGCATTATCAAAAAATTCTTGAACAACTGTAGTTCTTACCAAATTATCACTTGTAGTACATTCATCAACATCCAAAATCCCATCATTATCATCGTCCAGGTCAGCAGGATCTTCTACTCCATCTCCATCTGTGTCCACTAAGGCATAGGGATAATAATTCAGAGCCAAAGCATTTTGCGCGTTTCCGATCTCCAACTCCCAATCGCCATCTTTACCGGTTATGTCATCGGAAGCGGCAATAGAAATACCCAGTGTTTTTTCTAAATAAGCCACTGCTTCGCGGCCTTTTGCGCCTTTGGCGAAGTTACAACCGTAGATGTTGAGTTGTTGAAGTGTTGATTGTATGCCTTGCTCATTGGTCAACCAATCCGCTATTTGTTTTGCATTCAACCATTGGCCGTTTATGAGCAGCTCCCCCGGGCGCCCGTGGGAGAACAGCTGAAAGGCATTTTGCCCGCTGTGCTGTTGGGCAGCCTTTTGCAGGGCTTGCCGGCCGTTCAGGCTTTGGTCAACAAAATAATTTTTTTGATTTTGGCTAAAACCATAAGT
>JAAELB010000178.1 GCA_024227155.1 Desulfobulbaceae bacterium | reverse complement strand
GGTTGGCATCCCTGTATAAGGTACATGTGTATATGTCACCATTGTGTGATGGTAGATGCAGCCTGAAAAGATTTACAATATGTTTTACATGCAGGGATGCCAACCAGTACGAATTTATCCGTATTCATACGAATTTTAGACTCAAAATGTGCAGTAAGAATTTTCAGCTTTGAATACGAATTTTCAGCATCCTTATAGACTGCTATTTGCACTATAATTTGTGCACTTTGTGTGTCTGTTAATCTGTACTTTATGTTCTCATTGTCATCTATTCAACTACTTAGGGGTACGACCATAACTGCAATATGCCTGTATAGGTTATTGATACAAAACATGACAACAAAAAGAGCGGTCAAATCAAAATACGGATAGAATATCATTAAAAATACGATTTGAGACCCTAAAATATGGATAGAAAACTTCAAAATATGGTTCACTACTGCAATGGGTTAGCATCTCTGCACTAGGTAACCAGTGCGATAGACTAGGTAACCAGTGCGATGACGTATTCTATTG
>JAAELB010000177.1 GCA_024227155.1 Desulfobulbaceae bacterium | reverse complement strand
TCATCGCTGTTCCGTTTAAAGGGCCGGTGCTTGCCGAGAATGTCTTTGGTGATGTTACTCTGCGTCGCTATCTTGACCTGGATATCCTTATATCTAAAAATGATGCAGCCAAGGCCGTTGAGCTGCTTCTGGATAATGGATTTATTCCGGAGGAAGAGACTTTTCCGACGGGAGTGGGGAGAGGAGCATATCTTGAAAAGGTAGTATGGGTCTCCCTTATACATCCTGAAAAACATATATCCGTTGATCTGCAATGGGATATCTCCAACCGGTTTACCAATTTGCCAATCACCATGGAAGCTATGAGTGAGCGTCTCGAGCTTGTGGAGTTAACTGGCAGAGAGGTCGTCAGTTTACCCGTTGAGGAGTTGTTATGTTACCTCTGTCTGCATGGTACAAAGCATAGGTGGCTCGCACTCGATTATGTCTGCTGTGTGGCTGAGCTGGTTCGGGTGCGAAAGGATATCGACTGGCAATATGTAGAACAGTATGCCAAGAAAATTCATTGTGTGAATGTCTTGTTTCTCGGGCTTTTGCTCGCTCGTAATATTTTGGGTGCAGAGCTTCCTTCGTCTATAGAGGCAAAGATCGGCAAGGAAAATAACTTGAATGAATTGGCTGAGAAGATATGTGACGGACTCTTTTCCGATTATCGAGAAACCATGGTTGTCTCTGAAAAGTTTGATCCCTTTCTTTTCCAGATAAAAGATAGTTTCATGGATCGAATAGTGTACCTTGTAAAGGTTGTCTTTATTCCCAGCAAAGAGGATCTACGACTATTTAATGTTCCGGAATCATTTTCTTTTCTGAGGTATATTTTACGACCTTTGAGGTTGATCAAAAAATATTGTAACAGACGATATAAAACCTCAACTAATAAGAGCTGAAAAGGTGCTATTTATCAACTATTAGTCATGATTTTCTAGTCCACTATTAAGAGTTAGATTTATAGAAAGAAAAATAATTGTTTT
>JAAELB010000176.1 GCA_024227155.1 Desulfobulbaceae bacterium | reverse complement strand
TCGTTCGTCCTCGCTTCGCTGCGGGCGCTCCAGCTTGCCCCCGCCGTCTCGTCGGAAGAACTGCGCAGCCAGGAAATCGACGCCCCCCTCCGACGCGAAAGACCGAACCCATGCCGAGACGCCAACCCGGAATCACGAAGTACACCACCAGCGACGGCCGCACCTTCTGGCAATACGTCGTCGACCTCGGCGACGACCCCGAAACCGGCAAGCGCCGCCAACGCCGCAAGCGAGGCTTCAACACCCAGACCGAAGCAGCCGCAGCGCTCGACGAAGCACGACGAGCGATCGAGGCCGGTGGGTTCCTCTTCGATGTCGAGCACATGATGCTCATCGAGTACCGCGAGCACTGGCTCGAAGGGCTCCCGCGGACCGACATGAAGCCCCGCACCATCAGCGACTACCGCAACGAGACCCGCCGCTACATCGAGACCCGCCTCGGCGACGTGAAACTCACCAAGCTCACGCCCCTCCACCTCGAACGCCTCTACCGACCCTCATCGCCGAAGGCGGCCAGAACGGCCGGCCCCTGTCGGCCAAGACCGTTCTCCGAGTCCACCGAGTGATCCGCAAAGCCATCGGTGATGCCGAACGCAAAG
>JAAELB010000175.1 GCA_024227155.1 Desulfobulbaceae bacterium | reverse complement strand
GAGAGGGATTGGAAATACATAGGATAACAATGGACAAATACTTCATATGGTTTTCGGTGTACAACCAGACTTTCTTACGACCTCCCCTTGGAGATCCTGGTGACAGATGTATTTTGTTATTACAGGCGAGAGCAACTTCGGTTAGGATGGCAGGAAGTAATATAGAGGTCGTGCTTTCGCACACCGAATATGAGAAGTTGTGTCTGTACTCGAATCTACTCCGAAGAAAGGCGGATTACCAGCCACCCATCGTACTTAAAGATGATCAGTTGATGGTTACATTCCAAGTACCAGGGAAGTTAAGACCTAGGAGGGTATGGGAAGCTCTCAAAACACTAATGAACGGGGGTTCTGGTAATATTAAAAGTCTATTGAAAAGTAATTTAGAAAAGTTATTTGCGGTAATTGACTATTTGCAAGCTTATCAGATGTGGTATACACTGATTGATTACGCAGTTAAAAGTAAGTATGGGCAGGTGGCCCGCTTAAAAAAGTTATACCAAGCAATTTATTTAACCCATGAGAACCATCCAATGTCAAAGAAGGTGTTTGATTATACATTTATCGCCTTAGATGCGAAATGGATGGCAGGGGATATACCCTTTAATGCTAGTCCTAATCAATATTCTCGTTTGATAAGGGTTCTTAGAGCAATACCACGAATTAAGGACCAAATATTGGGAGAAATGAAATGCGACTGCTGTGGGCGTTCAATCGTATTCTGCGTGGAGTATGAGAGAACATTCAAGGGAATAGTGATACTACCGTGTT
>JAAELB010000174.1 GCA_024227155.1 Desulfobulbaceae bacterium | reverse complement strand
GTAACATATGTAAGCTTTGTTTTCTGGTTAGTGGCCATTTTCACAATTCTTTTAGAATGGAGGCCGGGTTGCCAACAACAATTGTATTAGGTGGCACATCTTTTGTTACAACTGCTCCAGCTCCCACTAACGCTCCTTCGCCTATTGTAATACCACAGAGGATTGTGGCATTAGAGCCAATTGATGCTCTCTTCTTAATATATGTTGGTGTACAGGTCCAATCTTCATCTGTCTTCAGAGAACCATCAGAACTTACAGCAGCTGGAAGGTAATCATTGATAAACATGACACCATGACCAACCATAACTTCATCTTCTATATGTACACCTTCACAGACAAAGGTGTGGCTTTGAATTTTACATCGTTTCCCGATATAGGCATTTTTTTGAACTTCTACAAATGGACCGATTTTTGTTTCATCACCGATGGTGCATCCATAGAGGTTTACAAAAGGAGCAATTGATACGTTCTCACCTAGGACGACATCAGGAGCGATTGTTTTTAAATTATCTTGTGGGCACATCAAATACACTCCTTTATCATTTCGACAACATAAGTGATGCTTTCTTCTGACAACTCTGGAAACATAGGTAACGAGACAAATTCATTAGCACATTTCTCCGCAACGGGAAATGTACCTTCATTATACCCTAAAAAATGATAGGCTTCTTGCTTGTGAAGCGGTACCGGATAATGTATGCCAGTACTAATGCCTCTTTCCGCCAGATTTTCCATGAGAGTGTCTCTGTTTTGCGCTCGGACGGCGTAAACATGGTAGACATGTTTTACATCATCTGCCTCGTATGGGGTTATTATCCCAGGTATATCTGCGAGTAGATTGTTGTATATTTGGGCATTTTTGCGACGTGAAGCTGTCCAGGCAGGAAGGTGGGGAAGTTTAACATCTAAAACAGCTCCCTGAAAACCATCCATTCGATTGTTCCAGCCAATAATTGCATGGTGATATTTTTCCCTTTGACCATGATCACGGAACATGCGCAGTTTATCAGTAAGGTCATTGTCATTGGTCACAACTGCTCCTGCCTCTCCGTATGCGCCTAAGTTTTTTC
>JAAELB010000173.1 GCA_024227155.1 Desulfobulbaceae bacterium | reverse complement strand
ATATATCGAACAAATATGTAATGCTTATATTTCTATACCAACGTTTTTGTTGATCAGATAAATATTAATATTTAACTCACCTTTACAAAATGATATAGTATTTATCTATCTAGTAGTTATTTTATGTCAGTACTTGTAAAAAGTCCAAACGCTCACGACAAATGTGTTCTCAATCTACGGACTTTCAACTCATCATTTTAGAAGGAGAATTTCATGGCACATAGAAACGAAGTGTACAAATGTAAATTGTGTGGCAATATAGTAGAAGTTCTTACAGGTGGTGGCGGTACATTATCCTGCTGTGGGGCTGATATGGTATTGCTTTCGGAAAACACAACCGATGCAGCTGTAGAAAAACATGTTCCCACCGTTACTAAAACTGATGATGGCATAGTTGTAAATGTTGGGTCAGTGGATCACCCAATGGCCGATGATCATTTTATTGAGTGGATTGAAGTTCTCGTTGGTGGAGTGAGCAACAAAGTTTTCCTTCAACCAGGAGATAAACCACAGGCCTGTTTCCCTGCAAATGATGGAGAGATGCTAGTTAGAGCTTACTGCAACCTCCATGGGTTATGGAAGGCTGAATAACGTATTATTTCATCTTCTCACCACATATAGCCTGCCTTTATAAAATTCTCAGGCAGGCTAAATATAGATATTCATAAGGATCAATTGTGACACAGAATACGGTTACCTCTTCCCTTTGGCAAATTGTCTTCTCCATCCTCTTTACAGCCTCATGTATGGCAAATGAACTCCCTGCTACTCAAGGTGATGCCGTACCTCTTATCAGTGAAAGCAAAGAAGAACTCCCCTCTACTCAGGGTGACAACATACCTCTTATCAGTGAAAGTAAAGAGAAAATCTTAGATTCTGGTCAGGAAAAAGCCTCGGCGATGTTGGTTGATGTATCAAGGTGGTTTGATAATTTTTTCGACGATGACCGTTTCTTAGATGAAGAAAACAAAACACGCGCCAAACTCAAAACCACCCTTGAGTACAGTGAAAATGATGATTTT
>JAAELB010000172.1 GCA_024227155.1 Desulfobulbaceae bacterium | reverse complement strand
GAAGCTCATTTCGACATAGATAGAACTCAGTGGAATATAATTTACGGATCGACACGTTTTTTCGAACACTTGGGAATGCACAAAGTTTTTGATTTGATAAGCATTCAAATCAGGATTGTCGCCGTGAAATGAAAAGGGTCAACTAGTTGTGTCACCAAATAATTGATAGGGTGAGCGTCTATCTCTTTCTATGTTTTGTCCAACATGAGATCATTTTGGCAAATGACTATAGTCTAAAATTATTGGTACATTAATTAGACGAGTATTAGACGTTTTAAACGAATTAGATCCATATAAAACGAAATAAGTAGGGGTAAAACGAAATCGTCGTTTTTAGTAACTCGTCAATATTCTTTAATAACGGCAGGTTGGGTGAATCCCTGTTTTTAGGGTCGCACGCCTTGGGAGCAGGAGGCGGTAGGTTCGAATCCTACCGCCCCGACCACGATATATAAGGATCTAGAGTTTTTGCTCTAGGTCCTTTTTTCGTTTTAAGTACGAATTAAGTACGGCCGATGCACACATGACCGTATTTTATGATTGCTTTAGACCATACCTTGCCAATAAGATTGTTTTGCTCTTTTGTATTGTTATCTAAGTGGGTTGCGTAGATTTCAGTAGTTTTTTGGTCGTTGTGGCGAAGGAACTGTTGCATCTGAGCTATAGTCGCCTTCTCGTTTTAGTATGGACGCTGCCAGGTGCCTAAGCTGGTGCACATTGAAGGTGGTACAGTACAAGGAACTCAGAAAAGCATGATTCCATGCAACTTAAATTTTGATCAATTTTTTTTAGTAAGTTCGATTGAAGTGTAGCGAGAGTTATGATTATTCCTTGCTTGGTGGTTGAGATATGCTTGAGTGGTCAACTATATACAGCGCGGAAATTTTGTTGCCAAGGAGGTATTGTTGTCATCTCGCTACCTCAGCTACTTGCTCAGACCAGACTCGACCCACTAATTCATTCTGGGTTTTTGTGCCATTGTCGAGATGACCTGCATAGATCTCAGTGGTTTGTTGCGCATTGTGTCGGAGGAACCTTTGTAGTTCAGCAATCGTAGCTCCTTCCTTTTTCAGTAAGGCTGGATATCCCCATTATTCTACTCACAGGTAATAGTAAAAAGATATCAGAAGGTAAGGCAAAAACAGTCGGCATAAAAGCATTTGCGTATAAGCCAATAGTGCTAGCTGACCTTGCAAAGACAATTAGAGATGTTCTGGAGGATTTGCCACCTGACTGAAATGCTGACACATCACTGTAGTTTCAAGACGATGCAAGAGGCTGAACAAACAAGCTTTGAGTACAAAGACATTAAATATAATTGCTAGAGAAAGCATTCAACGAACGGTTATAGATCTCCAGTCAATATGAAACTGACCATGTCATTTTTTCAATCATATAAATTTGACAACCCTGTCTCGTCCGAGGTTTTTTGCCTGGTAGAGCATTTCATCGGCAGCTTTTATAAGCTCTTCAGGAGAGTGTGGTAGACAACTTTTGTAAGATGCTGCACCAATGCTCACTGTAACATCATGGGAAATATCGCCTGACGCAAAGGGGGTGCTTCGACATGATTCGAGAATTCTTTGACCAACAATTTCTGCCTCGTCAAGTTCTGTTTGCGGCAGGAGAGCAAAAAATTCCTCCCCGCCATAACGGAAGGAAATATCCGCAGTCCGCAGAACATTTTTTAATCTTTTAGAAAATTCTTTGAGCACTGCATCACCAAAGTCGTGACCGTATGTATCATTGACTATTTTGAAGTGATCCAAATCTACCATCATACAAGAGAGGCTGGTATCATATCGCTTGCTTTCAAAAAAAGCCTGCTGTAAAGCGGTTATTAATTGACGTCGGTTATACAGGCCTGTTAAATCGTCGACCATACATAGGAGTTGTAGTTTATACTCTACCTCTTTTTGACGGGTTAGGGATTCTTGTAGTTCATCATTCTTCTGCTGTAGAGATCTGACAAGATCAACTTTGTCTTGTCGTACCAGGAAAAGTTCTATGGCATCATGGATGGCGGTTTTAAGTTTTTCTTTTTCCAAGGGTTTAGTAATGAAACGAAAAATTTCCCCGGTATTGATACAGGGGAGAAGTTGAGCCGTCTGGGTATTGGCACTCAAGACAATTCGGATAATGTCAGGAAATTTTTCTTTAATTATCCTCAATAGTGTCAGGCCATCCATTTCAGGCATCTTCATGTCTGAAACCACGATATGGATAGGTGTTGCCTCAATAATTTTTAAAGCCTCTGCACCGCTTTCGGCAAAATATTTACCATAGGTCTCTTTTTTTAAGAGACGCTTTAAAGCATGAAGTGTAAAGATCTCGTCATCAACAAAAAGAACATTAAGCTCATCCATGGAGTTTCCTTTTGGGACTGTTTATTGTATACGAACGGCTATGCAGGTGAAATCATCATCGAAGGTACTTTTTCCCGTAATACAAGAAACCTCTTTTGTTACTTTCTCAAGAAGTTCCTGTGGATGCAGTTGATTGTTGTCTGCTACCAGCTCGGCCAGTCTTCCCGGCCCAAAACACTCCCCTTTCGAATTTTCTGCCTCGGTTACTCCATCGGAATAAAAGAGAAATATATCATCCTTATGTAACGGTACCATGTGAGTAACATAGGTGGCCTGCTCTTCCATACCAAGAGGCAAATTCTTTCCTTCAAGAAAGGAATATTTCTTCTCAGATGCACGATAGTGGATGGTTTTGGTGTGACCACAATCAATAAACGTCATCTCTTTTTTTGCAATGTTAAACCGTCCATAACAGAGAGTGACGAACATATTGAGTTGTAACAATTTATGGATGGTCATTGCGTGAACCTGTGAGAAAATGTTGATAATTGCGGTTATATCAGCAGTACTGCTGGGGCAATTCATCCGTGTCCCTAGTGCGCAGTCATATTGTGCATGGGCCTTGAGAATCATTGCTTTAATTCCCGCCCCCACAAGAGCGGATTGTACTCCTTTTCCCATGACATCGGCGATAACCAGGTCAAACTGTTTGTTACCAAAATCGATAAAATCAAAAAAATCGCCGTCAAGGTGACCCGATGGAATTGATGATGCGGCAAGAGTCGCTCCCTGTACCTCTTTTGGCATATCTGAGCGTAAAAGCTGCTGTTCTATACGGCGCTCGAAGGAGCGTGTTTCCTCAGCCAGTTTTTCTTTTTCAGCATTAACCTCTTGTATTTTATTTATGGCATTTTCCAGGTTGATATTTGATGTAGATAGCTGTTTGAGCAATTCCTCTCTTTCCGTTTTCATTAAATAATATTCAACTGTATCCATGATGATCTTTTTGAAAGGTTCCGGATCAAGAGGTTTGGATATAAAACGAAAAACTTCACCTGTATTTATGCTTTCAATGGTCTGCTCAATATCTCGTGTGGCGCTGAGAATTACTCGAATGGTATCGGGATAACGTGATTTAACTGTACTGATCAGTTCCATGCCGCTCATCTCAGGCATTCGTAAATCAGTCACGAGAATGTTTATTTCCCGGGATTCCATTATTTCAAGCGCTTCTTTTCCGCTGGGTGCAAAAAAAGTCTGGTACCTCTCCTTTCGTAGAAAACGACATAATGACGTCAATACACTGGGCTCATCATCGACAAAGAGAATGGAAAGCTTTTCAATGGTTTTCATGCAACATCTCCTCTGGCGGTTCAAGCGGCAGGCTAATTGTAATGATAGTTCCACCTTCTTCAGGGCATTTCACATCTACCTTTCCATGATGCTTCTGCACAATGATATCATAAGAAATACTTAACCCCAAACCAGTTCCTTGCCCTGGTTCTTTAGTGGTAAAGAAAGGATCGAATATTCGGGATTGGATCTCTTGCGGGATACCGGGACCATTATCCTGGATCTTGCAGAATATATGATTTTCCTTTTTCCAGGTTGATACGGAAATATTTCCTTTTTCCTGTCTGTTCATAGCTGCTATTGCCTGGGCACTGTTGACAATAATATTTAAAAAAACCTGGTTGAGCTGCTCAGGAAAACAGTGGATATCCGGAAGGTCACCTAAATCGGTTTTCACATTAGCATGATATTTATATTCGTTTCTGGCAATTGTAATGGTATCGTCAATGCCCTTGTTGATATTTATCCAGGTGCGACCTTCCTCCTTACCGGTTCGTGAAAAATTACGCATGGATTGAACTATTTTTGCAATGCGATCAAACCCTTCCTCTGATTCTTTCAGGAGCAGGGGAATATCACTCATGAGAAAGGAGAGATTTATATTTTCCTCCAGCAGATTGATTTTCTTGATATGATCAATGAGTTGGGTGTGTTTTTGAGCATTCTCTGTAAGGCACTGATAGTCTTTGTATAATCCAATTAAATCTGAAAAATTATCCTTTAGCGTGGCAAAATTTGTACGCACAAAGTTGATCGGGTTGTTGAGCTCATGAGCCATACCCGCTGCCAGTAGGCCAATGGAAGCCATCTTTTCCTGCATTATCATCTGAGAATGCAAATCTTTCAATTTCTGGGTCCGTTCCTGTACCCGTTGTTCCAGAAACTCGTTGGCACGTTGGAGTTCTTTTTCCACTGCTTTTCGGTCACTGATGTCTACATGCGTCCCGGCCATGCGAAGTGGCTTGCTATCTTTTGTCCATTCAACCACCTTGCCCCGGTCCAGCACCCATATCCAGTTACCATTTTTATGGCGCATCCGGCATTCACAGGTATAAAATTCAGACTGACCGGAAAAATGATGTTCAAGAGCTGTATTCGAATGTTCAAGATCGTCGGGATGACAAAGATCCATCCAGGTCTGAATATTTACAGGCATCAATTCCTGTAGGGTGTAGCCAATTATCTCAGCCCATCTTTCATTGAAAATGGTATCTCCTGTCTGAACGTTCCAGTCCCACACTCCTGTGCGCGTACCCTCTATGACAAGATTGAGACGCATTCGCTCTTCCTCAAGGGCAAGAGCGTTCTTACGTGACTGGGTGATGTCTCGACTTATCCCTATGATTCCGATTATTTCTCCATCGGGCCCATAGTAGGGAGTTTTTAAGGTGTCAAAAAGCACCCTGCTGCCATCTGGACGGGGAGTCCACTTTTCAAAATGAAGTGGAGTCGTGTCTGTCAGTACCTTTGCGTCCTGATTTCTTGAGGAGTGAGCAAGTTCAGGATCAAAAACCGATTCATCCACCTGACCAATAAGGTTTTCTTCTGGAATACCAACAAAGTTCTCAAAAGCCTTGTTGCATCCGGCGTATATGAGTTCAGGGGACTTGTATGAGATAAGATCTGGAATCGAGTCAAGCATGCTTCTCAGTAATGCCTGTTCGGTAGAGAGCTGACGTTCTACTTGTTTTCTTTGTTCAATCTCCTGCTGCAGCTCTTGATTCTTGTTCATTGTCTCCTGTTGGGACAACAGAATTCTGTGGGACATGTCATTGATAGCAAGAGAAAGATCACCAAGCTCATCATTTCCTTTGAGAACTAAAGTTTCTTGGAAATGTCCTTCTCCTATCCTTTTGGTATGGTTGTTGATCATAAGGATTCTTTGTAACACCACAGTTCGTAAAACAAATGACATGACAAAGAAAATACAGAGAAAAAACACCAAAGTGAAGAGGATCATTTCCTGAATACGGGAAGAAATAATGGCCTGGTTCCTTTTATCTGACAATACAAGATGCACTCTCCCAAGCTGAACTCCGGGTTTGTCTGGTTCTGGGGAAAAACTGATGTCAGAGAAAAAGGCAACCGAATCAGCTTCCTCTTTTACTGATGTTGTATATTCTGAGACCAGGCGATCTGCAGAAAAAATTTTAATGTGTAAGATCTCATCATTTTTATTCCCGGTAATGTCAAGAAAGGTATCCAATACAGGATAGTCCTCGATTAGAAGAGACTCAATTGCTGAAACAGCAATGTAATGGGCTAATGTTTTTCCCCGTTCAGTCAGGAGTTCCTGTAAAACCTGGCGCTCCCGGTATATTGAAACTCCTCCTGTTCCGGAAAGCAGCAGAAGCAACACAATAAGAAGAATACCATTAACTTTTCCGGTCAGACGCATAGGATACCTTGATCGAGTCATCGAAAAATAATTAAGTTTGATGGCGTCGTAAAAAATACTACGCCTCGGAGTCTCCCTCAGGTCGCTTACCTGTATATCGAACTTATTCCATAACCATCTAGGAGCTTCGATAGGACTTTTTACGAATACATCAAGTTTAAAACTGCTTGGAAAGTTTCATTCCCTGGCGGACAAAGTCATATTCCTGGTCAGTTGCAATAACGAAACCGTCCTGTTTTAGACTTTTTAATATAGACTTGTCCTGCAACTCCAGCATACCTTGTTGAAGACCCTTGAAAATTTCTTCATCATAGCCCGCTCGTATGACCCAGGGTTTCGTCACATTGGGAAACTCAGCAATTTTTTTCAAACCTTTTGACTTAGCATATTTTTTGAAGGTGTTTTCCTTTACAACACCGGCATCGTAGTTCCCGGCAGCAACTGCCAGGGCAACCTTATCATGTCTGCCAAGATAGGAAAAACTTTTGAGATCAGTTGAAGAAATATCGTTTTTTACCAACTCTGCCTGGGCGAGGTAGCGGCCAATGGTGGAGTTTTGATCACCGAAGGCAAAACTCTTTCCTTGTATATCTTTCAGACTTGTAATGGGGTGTGTATCGTTTCTTGTTATAAAGACACCTTTGAATTGTTTCCTTCCATTTTTTTGCTCCATACAGAGTAGGCGAATTCCATTGTTCCTGTCATGAGCAAGGATATAGCTGGCCGGTCCGAAACGTGCAAAGTCGATCTCACCCTCCACTATTGCATCAATTGCACCTGAGTAGGACGCAAAGATTTTCATGGAAATTGTTACAGGAAGATTTTTTTCTTTCATGTACTGTTCGAGATGCTTGATGATGGGATAGAACTTTTTATACATGACCGTCGGTTTGTCAGATGTATAGACACCGAAGGTAAGTTCCTCTGCCAATGCTGGTGAAACCATGAGTACAGCAAAAAATAGTATCAATAGCTTTTCTGAAAGTAATTGTCGTAATTTCATTATGATGCCCCCTGTATATTCAATGGCAATCGGTAGTGATTCTTGTGTCGGCCTCTCTTGGGAGAGGTGATTGGTAAAAGTCAACTTCCTTGTTATATGATGGGGATGTTCTCCCTTGGCTCTTTGGGCAGTAAGATAGTAAAATTGGTGCCTCCCCCTTCAGGACAATCCAGGAGAAATTGTCCGTGATGTTTTCTGACAACAATGTCATAGGAGATGCTTAAACCGAGCCCGGTTCCCTGCCCGGGTGGCTTAGTGGTAAAAAATGGCTCGAAGATACGGTTTTGATGCTCTTGCGAAATTCCTGGACCATTATCTTTGAATTTACAGAAAACATGTGTGGTGTCCTGCCAGGTTGTGATGGAAATATACCCTTTTTTCTCTTCACCCATTTCTGCAATGGCGTGGGCACTGTTGACAATGAGATTGAGGAATACCTGGTTTAACTGTTCAAGGGAGCAATAGACATCTTCAATGTCACCAAGATGTGTCTCAATTTCCGCATGGTATTTGTATTCATTGCGAGCTATTACCAGAGTATCTTCAATGCCTTTGTTTATGTTTACCCAGGCGAGTTCACCTACTTGGTCTACTCGGGAAAAATCTCGCATGGACTGGATTATTTTGGCAATTCTTTGAAAGCCCTGTTCCGATTCATCAAAAAGTACAGGGATGTCGCTCATCAGGAAGGAAATATTCAATTTATCTTCCAAAATGTGGATATCGGCAATATTGTTTTGCCACATTGTGCCTTTTCCCGCCTTTTCGAAAAATCTCTGATATTCCGAGAATAGTTCAAGAAGATCAGAAAAGTTATCCATCAGGGTAGCGAAATTAGTACGTACAAAATTGATGGGATTATTCAACTCATGTGCAATTCCTGCTGCCAACTGACCGACGGAAGCCATTTTCTCCTGCATGACCAGTTGGGAGTGCATGTGTTCGAGTTCTTCTGTCCTCGATTGAACTTCGAACTCAAGGTTGTCATTGATTCTTTGCAGGGCCTCCTGGCTTAACTGCAGCTCCTTGGTCCTCTCCTGAACCCGCATCTCAAGGTTGTTCCTGGTCGTGATCAGATCCTCTTCCCGGCTATTTCTCTGGTCCAGCATCCAGTTGAAATTTTCTGCCAGGGCAGAAATTTCCTTTAATTTCTGGTTGGTCGGGATGTGACCCGTTCCTCTGTCTGCGGTAGAGTTCTGCACAAGTTGGCGTAGTAGTAGAAGAGGGCGAACATAAAGGTGATCAGCAAGAAGAAGGGAAGCAATAGTGACCATGGAAACCGTAGCCAGTATGCCTATAATTATTTCAATGATCAGATTACTGCGTTCCTGATTAATACCCGTTCGATCCCATCTGTACCTCAGGGTCAGACCCAGATTTTCTATGGGAAAATCCTGGTATTCTTCATGCAGGCTGGGACCGAAGGATGCAACTGTTATGTTATTGGTAATAAGTTCAATTTGATAATGATGAGCCACCTGCGAGATGTTCTGATATTCTTCAAATTCTGAAATTTCAAGCTCTGCAACCAGAATGCCTTCCGGTTGGTCAGCGTACAATACAGGGACAGCTATCCTCCAGAAATAGGTGTT
>JAAELB010000171.1 GCA_024227155.1 Desulfobulbaceae bacterium | reverse complement strand
GGAACACTTACAGGGGACTTGAACCCCATTAGTTCACGCCCATGCCGGGCGTACACAAAAGATTTCACCAGATGGCTAACAGCGGCTTTTTTTATAAAAATTGTATATGTGCCAATGCAAGTACATTTTAGATATTCTTTTACCAAGACTCGCCACTGGTGAATCTTGGCGTTACACTCTGAAATAATATGAATATATTGATAACAGGCGCAGCAGGTAATCTTGGGAGTTTACTTTCCAAGTTTATTTTAGATCATGAAAAGGATCTAAATTTGATTTTAATGCAGCACTGCACAAGGGTACCGGATACTATAAGGAATAATCTGAGAACCAAAGTTAAGTATGCTGACCTGTCTATGCCCAACACTCTGTTTGATTGTCTTGATGGTGCTGATATAATAGTCCATTTTGCTGGTGTATTATTTAAAGCCAACCCGGAAAAATTTCTTCACGAAACGAATACCCATTATTTTAAAAATCTTGTTTCGGTGGCAAAACTAAAACAGATTAAAAAAATCATCTTGATCAGTTTCCCTCATGTAGAGGGTCCAACATCAAGAAAGCGACCTGCAAGTGGTCGTCTTGACGGTAGGCCAGTATCAATGCATGCCAAGACAAGACTGGAAGAAGAAATACATCTTTTTGATGAAATAGAAATACCAATTTCACTTAGAGTCGGGATGGTATACGGAAAAGGCATCTTAATGGTAGATGCTGCAAAATGGTTTGCAAAAAGACGTTTGCTCGGAGTGTGGAAAGAGCAAACAGAAATACATTTGATTTCTAAAACTGATTTTTGCAGATCTGTCGTCGCTGCGATTAGGAACGAAAGTTCAAAGGGAATTTATAACGTCGGTGATGAAGGAAATGATACATTACAGTCTTTTCTTGAAGCGGCATGCAACACATGGCGATGCAGAAAGCCATGGCAAATGCCTTTATGGCTAATATATTTCGCAGCCAAGATGTTTGAAATTTTTTCTAAAGTATTCGGGGCAAAAAGCCCATTGACCAAGGATTTTATAGATATAGGGAGAGTGTCTTACTATGGAGACACATCTCGGTTTAGGTCTGAGCTCTTACCTAAATTAAGGCATCGCAATTTTAATGATGGAATTGAAGAAATGAAAGTGTAACAAGCAGCTGAAGAGGGACCGGGAAAGGCCGCGGCTTTTTTAATCGTCGTCAGTTCACAAAAATTCGGCGCATTAAAATAGGATTTCGCTAATCGTTTTCCCGGCCCCTTAGCGGCGTAGTTAGGCATGATGAAATATCATGATGCGGTTAATTAAATGGGAAATAAAAATAGGCAGGGGGATGTCGATGAGATTTCAACCTGGACAAAACATAACCAGCGGCTCTGCTCAAAATGCAGAGCAAATTGTTGTACCATGCCGGTGGAAGTGAAAATACCAGACTTGGTCCGAATGGGTGTTATCACAGAATTTGAAGCGAATGAGCCGATCAAGAAGCTTGCAAAAAAATTAAAAAAAGATGGGGTGATTGAACATTTATACTTTAAAGAACAGATCTTTATGCTCGTTCGATTTGCCAATAACGATTGCCTCTATCTCGACCCAACGAGTCGAAAATGCAAGATTTATAAGAACCGTCCTGATACTTGCAGAGACCATCCCCGCATTGGTTCACGGCCTGGTTTTTGCGCCTACGAACCGAAATAGCCCCAAGGTAAAAGGCGGTCATCCTTGGCAGTTTTATCAGTAATCTAAAGATGCCCAACCAATGCGTGGAGCAAACGACATGAAGATAGCGGTTTTTCGTAAAGGGTTGTGGTGATCCTATTTCGGGCTTCCTGAATAACAGATAACAACTTGTAATTACATGCCAAATATGCTAATTTAGCGGGTATTAAGTGCTCAAATAATCCATATTATCCACAAAAACCTTTGCACTTTTTCCCGGAAAAATCATGTACAAACACAATTTAAAACAGTTGGCATTCGAGAATTTTAATCTTCCCTTCGATGGTCGTTTGCGAAGCGATAATCGATGGGTCAAGCTGGCCAAGTTTATTCCCTGGCAAGAATTTGAAGTTGCG
>JAAELB010000170.1 GCA_024227155.1 Desulfobulbaceae bacterium | reverse complement strand
TGGGTGTTGATGGTTGTTGGTGGCTGTTGGAGTGTGTTGGTGGTTGTTTGTGGGTGTGGGGGGGTGGGCGGGGGGGGGGGGGTGGGGGGGTGGTGGGGGGTGGGGGGGTGGGGGGGGGGGGTGAGAGAGAGTAGTGCATATAGGGGTCAATGGTTATGATAAATACCCAACTGGCATGTGTCAGTCATGCCCAAGGTTATCTTCACTATAATATCTCTCATTACTACTTTGTAACAAAGAAGATTTTATTCTTAAGTATTAGAACATCAGATTTCTTTATTACAGAGTCAAATCCAATACTACTATCCTTCATCTGTAGTTATCAAAAGAGCCCAATAGATCTATGGGATTTTTTGGTGTTAGCGAGGGAAGAGGGAAGCAACGAGCTAAGACATCTGGGTATGCCTTGTATGTGATGAGAGTGATTGCACCCTGTCTACATAGTAACCATGGGTTGTGTGACAATTAAAATGCATGCTTGTTAAGTATGCAATTATGCAAGCCTATTTTTGAAAAATATGCAACTTTTCAACAGCCTCTGTAGAAGTGAGTTTTTTTAATTTTTGATTTCTCATTGTGACATATATTAGGCCCTGACTACAGCTTTCAAATGCATATTCACATGTATTAATACATGCACACACGGCTGAGTAATTAAATAAAAACACAATAGTTAGGATGATGCTCATTGCAGGTGAATTGCCTGCAAGTGCGTGCATGCATGACATGGACGAGGTGGCTATACAGTTCTTATAATTTGTATATACTAGAAATGTAGTTACGACACAGCTAGGTTGAGTAATTCTACTCATCAAACATTCACTTGAGCCTAATCCCTATAGTGAAATGTTACCATGTGTTCTGTTAAGGGTCATGTTTACATTGTCATTTGACCCCATACTATATAGTCTGTTTCATAAAACTATAGTTACACTATACTCTATGTCATAATGTATTAGTAAAACAACTAGGCCTACTCCAAATTTACACCAAATAGTAATCTGATATTTACTTCTACATGTTTCTCAACCCCAATATTGCACATCAAAGGACCAATAGGAAAAACCAGACCTCCTCACGTGGATCCACTTGAGATGTTTACAAAAATGCTACATCCTGTACAACAGGCAATATGAAACTGTATTTCAATGAGGTGTGTATATGGTGTTCGGGAGGATGGGAAGAGACGGCAGGGGTGGGGCACGAGGGGGGGAGTGGAAGGTTTTGTTTGAGGGGGGAGGGGGGGGGGGGGGGGGGGAGAGGGAGGGGCGAGAGTAGGGGGGCCGGGGTATGGCAAAAAACCAAACACGCGTGGGGACCTCGCGCCAAACGTATTTTTACCAAAAAAGGCACGCACCGGGGGGGGGAAGAGTGGGTACAACCGTGGGCG
>JAAELB010000169.1 GCA_024227155.1 Desulfobulbaceae bacterium | reverse complement strand
TCCCTTTATTTATGTTTAATGGTCAAGACCATTTTTATCAAGCATTAATCCAGTTTATAAACCTTTGTTCGCCTGCAGGTTTAAGTCCAAATTCTTCTCCTGCATGAAGAATGGAATGAATCATATCTCTCCCATATCCTCGTGAGCAGGTCAACACTATCCCTGAGCTGTTTTTATCTTTACTCAATGTTATTATCTGACATGGCACATGGGAAAAAGGTCCCTGAAAAAGAAAAGGTGCTTTTCTTTGGGGGTCCATAAAATCAAGTGCAGTCAGTTTTTCACAAATTGAAAATATACTTTTACCAATCAATGCTACACAAAGCGTGGATTCAGTAACGTCTGTATACTCTGTTTCATCCGGCATAGATACATCATTTTGACCGTCCAGATTAAACAGTGAAACCTGGGTGCCATTCATTCGATTAGCAAGAATACCATTTTCAAGCAGACAATTTCCCGGTATTTCCGGAATCTTTAACCCAAATGGCTTAATAGCTGTGAGCTTGGAACTCTGCAGATCAAACCGGGGTCTGTGACTTAAGTCAATCAGGTATGGTCCGTCACCTTCACCACTATACTCCATAACCACGTCCCAGTTG
>JAAELB010000168.1 GCA_024227155.1 Desulfobulbaceae bacterium | reverse complement strand
CATTGAAATAGCATATTGCTACATATTTATGCAATTCATTCTATCATGATGATGTCAGTCAGATTTTACACATGGCCCTTGTCAAAGAATTTATTGGCTCATCTCGCCAACCATCGCAATGTGGTCTGAATGTATCATTTCCAAAGCAAGATTCACATATGCAAGATGGTTCTCTCACAGATAACCTGAGGTTTCGTGCTGTTGATTTTGGGTTTAAGACCACTGAATGAATCTTCATAGCATCTGCTACACCCATGATAGACCATTTCTTCTCAAAAGCATGTTGACAAGCTTCACATGACGACTTTGGGATGTAGACATATTGGATCTCACGATGATGTTCATTGTCCCAGGTGTAATATTCATCTGCATCTTGAATTTGGCTTACTTTATGTGTAAGAACAGCTATATCAGCCAGCTGTTTTGATGTTCCCCCTACTCCATCACAAGGCCCTTTCCTGTGACTGGCCTCCAGGTAATGCCAGGAGGTCTTCACTCTGGGGAAGAGGCTGTGATGATTATTGATGATAGCAAACACTGGTATACAGAGTGTCCCAATAAAACAGACACTTTGCTAAAGTTTGTGTGGTAAACAGTCTGGTACATATTGGGAAACCCTTATAAAATACTTGTCTCACAGATAAATTAACAGATGTTTTTTCTAGCATTCTGGATACCACGCTAGCATGATGAGGTGTAAGGATGGAATGCATTGTATTGAATGAAGAGCATGCATAATAGAAAACCTGGTATTTGTAGATGTGCTCAATGGGCACATTTTGTATGAAAGAGTTGTTGTGCAAGTGCATTATTATGAATATACACATCACAGATGATGTTGATGCAATATGCATGCAAATAGTATATGGTATATCAAAATGTCATACATCAAGGCATTTTAGGTACATGCACAAGTACATGTTGTTATACATATAGAATG
>JAAELB010000167.1 GCA_024227155.1 Desulfobulbaceae bacterium | reverse complement strand
GCTGTAGATTCAGATCAGCCAGAGACCTGTGGCTAAGGGTTTTTTTGTCTAACCAGTTCCCATCCTAAAACTCCCTGGTTTTAGAGTGACTGGTGTGATGGGGTGGAAAAAACCTATCCAGTTTTTTAACAATACCTGCCCCCAAAGGGTTCCGATGGATATATCTCAGTACTTCTAGGATATGGCTGTCATCTTCAATGACGACTGCCTTGTATCGCCCACGAAAAAGTTGGCCATCTGTCTTGTGCTTTCGGTTGAAACGCTGGGTGTACACACCGTTAACATGCCGCATACATCTTGAAATATTGCCTTCAGGAGTATGAACCAGTAAATGATAATGATTTGACATGAGACAATATGCGGATATCTGCAGATTCCACATATCTGATGTCTCCTGCAGAAGCTTGATAATGTTTCATAATCTTGGTCGGAAAGGAAGATATTCTCCCGCCTCCTTCCACGATTCATCACATGATACCAGGCACCTGGATATTCTATGCGTAATGGTCTGGACATAATTATTATAGCCAAAACTCCTAATATAGCCAACAGCAGATTTGCCACCTTTGACTGCGGACAGGGGCCCGGTTGAGAAATGAATTATTCCACTACGAGATTATCAGT